>JAYKJB010000008.1 GCA_035285325.1 Candidatus Sericytochromatia bacterium | reverse complement strand
CGCGAATTTCGACCCTACTGGTTCGAGACGGGCACGCCGACCTTCCTGGTGGAGCACCTGGCCCGTCATCGCTTCTTCACGCCGGACCTGTCGCGGCTGCAGACGACCGAGGCGCTGCTATCGAGCTTCGATGTGGAGCGAATCGAGCCGGAGGCGCTGCTGTGGCAGGCGGGCTACCTGACGCTGCACGGTGTTGAAACCGCACGTTCCGGGCAGCGCCTCTACACCTTGGGTTATCCGAATGCCGAGGTGGAGGCGGCGCTGAACGAGTCGCTGTTGCCCCTGTTCGGGCCTGAGGCGCGGCCGGCGGCGCAGGCGCGGCAGAAATTGGAGCGGGCGCTGTACGCCGGGGAGATGGAAGCCGTCGAGGCGGCGTTTCACGCCCTGTTCGCGAGCATCCCGCACGACTGGCACCGCAATAACCCGCTGGCGCAGTATGAGGGGTATTACGCGAGCGTGTTCTACAGCCATCTGGCGGCGCTGGGGCTGGATGCGCGGGTGGAAGACGCGACCAACAAGGGGCGTATTGACCTGGCCTTGCGGCTGGAAGACCGGGTGTACCTGTTCGAGTTCAAGGTGGTCGAGCTGGTGCCGGAGGGCAGGGCTCTGGCGCAACTGCAGGCGAAGGGCTACGCCGAGAAGTACCGGGCGCCGGGCCTGCCCGTCACGCTGGTGGGCATCGAGTTCAGCCGCGAGCAGCGGAATCTGGTGGGCTTCGAGGTGCCTGAAGGCTAGGCTGTTCCTCTCCCGGGGCGTTGCCGACAGGACCTGACGCTCACCGCGCCCGCTACGGCAGCAAGCGACGCCAGCCCCCGAACCAGCTCTGGCTCGGGGCATCCGGGCGAGCCAGTTCCTCCTCCGACAGGCGACCATCCCGGTCGCGATCGCGGGCCGCGAAGGCCTGCAGGTGGCGTTTCTGGATCGGCATGCCCCGCTCGGCGCGCAGCAGCCCGGGGGGCGTCTCCGCCGCGCGAAATTCTTCCAGGGTCCAGCCGCCGCGTTCCCCGCGGGCGGCCTCGGCCGCGCGTTCGCGATCGCGCAGGGCGTGGAAGGCCTCGGCGCTGAGCGCGCCGTCGTCGTGGCCGGCGGCCCTGCGGAACTCACTTGCCGAGCGTCCGGAGGCGAGCCACTCGTCGCGGTTCAGCTTGCCGCTGCCGTCCTGGTCGAGCAAGGCGTGGACCCGGCGATCGCGCTCGGCCGGGGCCAGCTGGAAACGGGCGGCGTGGGACGAGATGGGGGGCATGGCGAGGCCTCGCGGTCAAAGGGGGGCTGACCCCCTTGTCGGACGCGCGAGGGGCGGGGTGACGCGGATTAAGCGAAGCCTGGTCGAACTTTAAGCCCCGCGTTGCGATTTGTTGGCGACCCCCCGTGCGCGAAAGTTCAGGCGTGCGCCAGCTCGGCCATCAGGGCTTCCGGCAGGTCGAAGTTGGCCGTCACGTTCTGCACATCCCCCAGCTCGTCCAGCGTGTTCATCAGCTTCACGAGCTTCTTGGCGGTGTCGCGGTCCTCGACCAGCACGGTGTTGGCCGGAATCAGCGAGACCTCGGCGCTGGCGAGGCTGACCTTGGCGGCCCGCAGCGCGTCGGTGACGGCCTCGAGGGCGTCCGGGGGACACTCGATCAGGAACTCACCGTCCTCCGCCCGCAGGTCTTCAGCGCCCGCATCGGCTGCCAGCAGCAGCAGGTCTTCCTCGTGGTGCTGGCCCTGCTCGTTCGGCACCACCACCAGGCCCACGCGCCGGAACATCCAGCCCACGCAGCCGGTCTCGCCCAGGTTGCCGCCGGCCTTGTTGAAGGCCGCGCGCACCTCGCCGGCCGTGCGGTTGCGGTTGTCCGTCATCGCGTCGATCACGATCGCCACGCCGCCGGGGCCGTAGCCTTCGTAGGTGATCTCTTCCAGGGTCTCGGAACTCTCCTCGCCGGTGCCCTTGCGGATCGCCCGCGTGATGTTGTCATTCGGCACGCCGGACTCCCGGGCCCGGTCGATCGCCTGGCGCAGCCGGAAGTTACCGGCGGGGTCCCCGCCGCCCTGGCGCGCCGCCACGATGATCTCGCGCGCCATCTTCACGAAGACCGAGCTGCGGGCCGAGTCGAGCTTGCCCTTCGAGCGTTTGATGTTCTCCCACTTGCGTCCCATAGGCTCCTCCAGGCGACTAGGGTAGCAAGGGCGGGGCCTTGAAATCAACGCGGGCCGACGCCACGGGGCCACCAGCCCTGCCTGCGCCATCCCGGCTCCAACTTTCTCCTCCAGGTCGCTTGCAGGCAGCCGGGAGACCGCTGGGGTGTGGATGCGAAAAGGGGCCGCGGGAGATATGTCAGTTGTGACCCTCAGAGGGGTAGATAGCCCGGGGTGCGCACGGCTGCAGGTGGGCACTTTTTGCTCGAAAGGAGCCCCGCGTGCGCCACGCCCCTCGCCTCTCGTCCTCCCTCGCGATCGCACTCGCCCTGGCCGGTTGCACCTTGCCAGGGGCCACCGTGGCACCCTCCGGGGCTTTCAGTGGGGCCGCGGACGTTGCGCCCGCCTCCGGGGCGCCTGGTGTCCCGGCCCCCGGAGCGGCCACGCAGCCCGCCTCGGTGGCAGGCGGCTACCTCCAGGACGTCTGGCTGCTCCAGGGCCGCGCGTCCGTCGACGGGCAGGCGCCGCTCGCGAACGCGGAATTGCGCGCCTACGACGTGCAGACGGGGATCGCGCTCAAGTACTGGGCCTGGGATGCGGCCGGACGCCGGGTGCTGCCGGGCGTGCCTCGCACGGACGCCGAGGGGCGCTGGCACCTCGCCTTCCTGCCACTGGTGGGCGAGCGTGTTGTGCGCCTCGTGGCGCGCAGCGGCAGCCAGACCGTCGTCACGCTCTTCACCTCGCGCGGGCGGGTGCTGCCCGGGCTGGGGACGGGCGGCGCGGCGGGGTATCGGTTGCAGCAGACCGCCAACCTCGCGCTGAACCCCCGCAAGCTCGCGGTGAACCCTGAACTCGTCAACCCGGTGGTGGTTTCGGCGGCTTACGTCAGACCAGTGGCGGGAGGCGGCTTTGTCTCCCCTATGGTCGATCCCACGGGTGTGGTGCAGGCCTCTTCCTTCGCCGTGCCGACTGGAAGCCTGCCGGCGGATATGCTGCAGTTCCTTTCCTCGGCCAGCGACTTTCCCTGGTCGCCGGTGACGACGCCGGGCGGCAATGGCGGGAATGGCGGCGCAGGCGGTCTGCCTGGCAGCGTCGGCGGCTCGGGCGGGTTTGTTGGGAATGGCGGCTCGGGCGGCGTTGCTGGGACCGGCGGCGACTCGGGGGCTGGCGCCAGCGTCGTGACCAAGATGGCCGACGTGGAGGTCCAGACGAACACGCTCATCGCCCTCGAACGGCAGATGGACGGCCTCGAGGCCCGCTACGCCATCCTGGCCCCGACCTACAGCCTGTCGATGAAGGCGACGGACGTGATTGCCACCCTTGCGCCCAGCCTCCCTTGGCGCGTTCGCAAGCTCGAGGAACGGGTCGAGGCCTTCGGCCCCAAGCTGGACCGCCTCGAAGGCGCTGCCGCGAAGTACCGCCTCTTCCCCGTGGAGAGTGAGGCCCTCGTCGCAAAGGGCCCCGACACCCTCAAGACCCTCGAGACCCTCGCCACCGCGATCGGCGCCTACCAGAAGCGCCTCGATGCGATCGCCCCGCTGCAGCCGGCCCCCGTCGCGATCGACGCCAACACGACGCTGAGCGCCGTCGCGCTGGAATCCGGCAAGGTGAAGTTCAGCATCAAGCAGGCGGACTTCGCGAAGGCCGTGGAGCAGGCCACCGGGAAGGAACGCACGGCCCTCAAGGAGGCTCTCGACGCCATCCAGAAGGCGATCAAGAACACCACCGGCACCACCTTCCAGGCCTTCGCCAGCGCCTTCTTCCACGACAACGGCACGGTCTCGGACGCCAAAGGCTTCTCGGACGTGCTCTCCAAGGGCACCAGCGCCTTCAAGGCCAGCTTCACGGCCATCCTGGAGTACGTCGACGTGACCTATGAGTCCGACCCGACGCCGCCTGCCACCCAGCAGACGCTCACGGCCCCCGCCAACGTCTTCCCGCCGACCTCGGGTGGCGGCGGGGGAAGCCGAAGCGGCGTCAGCACCCCCAACGCTCCTTCCGGCCCCACGCTCGTGAGCAGCGGCCTGTTCACCCGGGTCACGGGCTACAATGACGACACGGCGCTGTCCACCCGCCAGGTGGGGGGGCTGCACAACCACCCAGGCGACACGCTCCACGACGTGCTGGTGGATGCCTCCGGGATGGTGTACGTGAGCACCCAGCAAGGCACGCGCGAACTGCAGAGCTATCAGCTCGGCGCC
>JAYKJB010000007.1 GCA_035285325.1 Candidatus Sericytochromatia bacterium | reverse complement strand
GGCGAACTCGATGCGGCCAACCCGGCGGCGCGAGACCTCATCATCAATAATGATACGAACACGGAGCACGACTTTGCGATCGACCCGACAGCAGGCAGCAGCCGGACGTTCTACGTGGCAAGCCTGGATGGTCAGATGGTCAAGCTGAAGCAGATGGTCGAGCACGGCTCCCCTTCCGAGATCGGCAGCTTTTATGTCGGCAATGATGTGAGGGCGCCTTTTATCGAGTTCGATGCCAACAGCAGCCCCAAGTGGATCTACCTCTCGCTGACGCGTGGCACGGAGGCTGGCGGCTTCCGCAGCGCGATCCAGCGCATCAACGCCAACGACCTGTCGAGTTCCACCATCGCCGGGAGCCTGAGTGCCACGGCGACCTTCCTCGGCACCACCGATGACGCCAGCAACCCCCTCAGCGGGCGGATTGCGGAGGTCAAGGGCCTGGCGCTCTCAACCAACGGCGACAAGCTCTACATCGCCGAGCAGTCGCAGGAGGCGACCGACACGAGCCTCGGCTTCGGGCGCTTCGGGCGAGTGCGGCAACTCGACCTGGCTCCCTGAGCCGGGTCCCTGATGGCGTCGGCGCCTGCCTCCGCGCCGACGCCATACGAGCGTGGGCGCGATGGGGTATGAGGGGAGCAGGCTTGGGATTGCGGGAGGGGAATGGATGAAGCGGGCTGTTTGGCTGTTCGCGTTGTCGCTTTCGCTGGCGCTGGGGGCCCCGGCGGCGCTCGCCGCGGCGCCGCCGGACCCCTATCCGCTGGTCGCCACCTATGACGCCTTCGCCAAGCGCGCCTTCTCCTTGGACACCGTGCGTCTGGTCGAGCAAGGCTTTGCCGAGCGTCGGGGCGAGATCCTGAAGCGCGGAGGCAAGCAGCTGGCCCGGACCGATGAGGGGTACGGACCCGTGTACCGGGCTCGCTTCCTGCTCAAGGATGGCCACGTCACGCTCTACTCCGGCATCATGGATGGCTGGCGCAGCGAATGGCACTTCCCGCCCTGCGCCCTGAAGACCGCGCTTGACCTGGCGCGGACCCATCACGCGGCGAGCAGCAACAGCGCCCTGAAGGTCGATTTCGACCATCCGGCGAGCAGGGACGCCTCGCAGGTGTCGTACACCTCGCCGTCGGACGGCTGTGAGGTCACCTACACCCTCCAGCTGGACCGAACAGGCCGCTGCGTCGGCATCATCCTCAGCGGGGGATGCTGAGCCGGCAGCAGCCCACGGCGATCGCCCTGCAGGACGTTAACCTCCCGCAGGGCGTGACTTGGGTGGCCTCGGAACAAGCCGGCGGGAGTGTCCTCGGCCAGACCGTGCCAACCCGGGGCCTCAACGACGGGGAGGGACGCTGGGGACAGGCTGCGGGACGACGGGCCCGGGGGCGGGCACGCTTGTCTCGGCCACCGCGCCGCAGGACTCGCGCGGGCTCAGGAAGCCGTCCTTGTCCTTGTCCTGGGCCTTGAAGATCTCGCTGAGGTTCGGCACGGGGGGGGCCATCTTGGCGGCCATCCACTCAGCCAACGAAACCTTGCCGTCCTTGTTGGTATCCCCTTGCTGGAACATGCCCAGGCAGGGGTGCGACGGCTGCGGCGGCACCACCGGTGTGGCCGCGGCCGTGAACTCCTCGAAGCTGATTTTGCCATCGCGGTTGCGATCCTTGCGCAGCATCTCCGTCAGCCCTGGATGGGTCGGGTCGAGCGGGCGGACGACGCGCGGCGGCAGGGTACCCCGGAAGTCGCAGGGCACGAGCTGGAACGGCCAGGCCGAGGCGTACTCTTCGCCTTGCAGGAACTTGTCGCCGTCCTTATCCGCCTGCTTGAAGGCCGCTTCAAGGGTGCACGGCGGGGTGGGCACGACAGGGTCCACGAACTGGATCACGGCACCGACGTTGCCCGTTTCGATCAGGGCGACGTTCAGATTCATCAGCAGGTTCTCGCCGCTGCGCAGCTGGGCCTGTTGCTGGGCCTCGCCGATGACCAGCCCCTCCTGGTCGCGGGCCTCGACTCGCATCGTGATCGGACCGGTCGCGACCGACTTGAATGCCAGGTCGACGCGCGGGCGTTCCAGTTCCTTCCGGTCAAGCTCGCGCGATTGCCCGTTGCGGCTATCGCTCAGGTAGATGTACACGCTCTCGATGTCGGTCCGCGTGGCCAGGGTCCGGTAGGTCCGCGCGCGGGGCGACAGGCCGGCAAACGACACCCGGACCGAGCCGGAGTTGGGGGCGACCGTGGTGCGCTTCAGCGAGGCGGAAGCCTGCACCATCTTGATGGGCGGCTGCCCGACCAGTTCCTTGGCGCAGCCGGAGAGCAGCACTGCCGCCGAAAGGACGAGGCCGAGGGGGTAAGCCGGATTCTTCATGGTGGACTCCTTCCGAAACAACACACACGTGAGCGTGCTTTCCTCTTGAGGGCCAACAGCCTGCCAACAATTCGGGTGGACTTTCGTAAAATTCCAGGACACGAAGCAGATGGCGCCACCTGTGGCCGGGCGGGTATGCTGACCGGGGTGCAAGGCCCGAATGGTTGGGACCGCCGGTCGGGAGGGTCGTACCGGGGCAGGCCGCACCCTGCAGACTTCGATTGGGTCCGGTCATCCGCGTCTCGAGACGCCAGCGGACAGCCCCCTGAAGTGATGAAAATGAATCAACAAGAATGGATCGATCAACACGGCTCAGAAGCCCTCAGGGAGGCCTTTGCCCACAACCGCCTCGCCTGGCAACTGGGCTATCGCGAGGAGCGGGCCAAGCTGGAATACGGGCCTGAATTTCGGATTGGCGACCACGACAACCGCTTCACGCCGGCGGAGCAGCCGTCTCGATTTGCACTGGCCTACGCGGAACAACACGGCGCGGAGGTCGCAACGGGGTACGAGACGGTCCAGATCGACCCCTACAGCTACATCGAGAATGGGATCGGGGAAGTGCTCCTGTTCCGGCCTCCGTGGCTCAGGGATTGCGCAGGAAGCCAAGCCGCGGTGTTCGCGAGGGTTGCGGCGCTGCAAATGCAAGACGGTACAGACCCACGTCCCGGCTGAGCGAGGCGGGACCGAGCAATTCGTCGAGGCCCGTGTGGCTCGCCACGCGACCGAAGGCATCGCCTTGACGGCCCTCGGACTTGACTTGGGGGCCGAGCTCGCGGCGGCGTCTGCCACGCCCTCGCCGCTGGAGAGCGCGATGGACCAGGCCCGGTCAGCCTTCCCGGGCCCCGGCCCGTCGAGTATCCTGGAGGGGAGGCCCTGGCGGCCAGCACGCCCCGGACGCTGCCGGGCGAGGCCAGCCCCGAGAGGAATTCGTCGATGTCACTCACGCTGCCCCTGCACCCCCTGGTTGTCCACCTCCCGCTCGCGCTGGTGGTGGTGGTGGCTGGCCTTGACCTAGCGGCCCTTGCCTGGCCGCGGCTCCGCCTGGCACGGATGGCGCTCGGCCTCCAGGCGATCGCCACCCTCGGCGCGCTGGGAGCCTACGTGACGGGGGATGCCGCAGAGCACGCTGTGGAGCACCTGCCGGGCATCGAGCCCTTCCTGGAGCGCCACGAGGCGCTGGGGCTCGCGTTGCTGATCGGCGCGGGACTCGTGCTGGCGGTGCGCGGGGCGCTCGTGTGGCGCGGCCTCACGGGGGGGCTGGCCGGGCGGGCCGTGGCCGCGGCGCTCGGCGTCGGCCTCGCGGGGCTGGCCGCCGTGACGGGCCATGCGGGCGGCGTGCTGGTCTACGAGCACGGCGCGGGCGTCAAGCCAGGCCTCGTGATCCCGGCGGCCCCCGCCCACGGCGACGAAAACCACGCGCGCTGACAGCCGGGAACGCCGGTCCGGGCACTGCCGCGATGCCGTGCTGTGGGGCCGATTCAGGGGCTTCATCTACGCCTCCTGAGCCCCCCACGCAGCCAGATGGGCCTGCCAGCGGATGCATGGTCCCCAAGGTGAACACTTTGACCGTATTGCTCCGGCTCTCCGCCCGTTTCTTGCTCCTCGGGGCGATCGCCAGTTCGGGATGCACCCTCCAGCTCGCGAACCCGAACATCGGGGTGCGCACCCCTATCCTGAGCTGGCGGCGGCGTTTTTGGACGGCGAGGGGGGCGGGTCCAGTCCCCTCCCCCGCTGACCGTCCAGGCCCCCGGCCGGTAGGAAGCTGGTGGCCGCCTGGTTACCCCTTGTGATATGCTCCACCGGCGGCCCGCTTCCCTCCTCGTGCGCAGGGGCCACCTATCGGCGCTGGTACCTCGATCGCGGACAGTCAGGAGTCGTGCCTTGAGACACCGCTCGCTTCAGCAGCCGTTTTTGTTGCTCGCGTGCGCCCTCGCCCTTGCCTGCACGCCGATGGCGGGCACCCACCCGATAGGGTCGGCCAGCCCTGCACCGGCGGGGGTGGTGTCACTGGCCCGCCCCTTGCAGGTGCGCGGCGTGGCCGAGGTTGCAGGCGCGGCCTTCGGGGGCGCTGCGCTCACCGCCTTCGACCTGGCGTCGGGGCAGGCCTTGAGCCTTGAAGGAACCGCTCGGACCGACGCCTCAGGTCGCTTCGAGTTCCGCCTGCCGTTCGGCTCGATGCAGCGGCTGGTGAAGGTGGTCGCCAGTGTAATGTGGTTCAATCCGAGCAGTGGGGGGGAAGTGGGGCTGAAAGCCGGCCTCCGTTGGCCATCAGGGGGCTTCGCGCGCCGAGACCTCTCCATCGAGGTAGTGCCAGGCGCCCTGCTCTCGTAAGAAGCGCGACCGCTCGTGCAACACGCCGCGCACGCCATCGGCCTCGTACGTGGCCTCAAACTCGACCACCCCGGTCGACTCCAGCACCGAGCCGCCTTCCACGGCGAGGATCGTCAGGCCGGTCCAGCGGGTCTGGCGCAAGCTGCGCTTCACCTGGCGGAGCTTGCGGATTCCGGTCAAATCGATCACCCAGTCCGGGGAAATCGATCACCTCTCGTCGCGTCGCAACGCTGACTGTTTGAACTTTACCTGGGGTGATCGAATTGGTCTACGGAAGGGTCTGTGGGGTCAGCCCTCCCGAATTTCTTCATCGTTCGGCTTCATGC
>JAYKJB010000006.1 GCA_035285325.1 Candidatus Sericytochromatia bacterium | reverse complement strand
GACAATGGGGAGGCGAACGCGGCGATCGCCTTGCTGGAACGCGGGGAGATGCGCAACCCGCGGGAATTCAATTATCCTTTCTTGCAGGGACTGATCAGGTTTCTCTCCAGGTCCGATTATCTGGGGGCGGCCGCATGTTTTGAGCGGGCCTTGACCAAGCCGATCGTCGAGCATGCCGAGCAGCCTCGATTTGCGAGAACGATGGCCGCCCGCATGTACCAGGAGGCGGGCCAGGATGACCTGGCTTTGAATCTGTGGCGAGCGCTCGAGGCGCAGAGCCGCGAGGCGATGGTCATAGAGATCGCGCGACGAAACATCCAACGCATCCAGGCCGAACGCCGGCACGCGCGCGCTCGGGTCTTCGGTCGGCGTAAGAAAACGCACTGATCGGCTCGCGTTCGCCCAGGCCCCCCACGTCGCTCCGTGATTTCCATAACAAGGGAAGCCTCGCTCCGCGCATATCATGCTGGTGCGCGGGTAAATGCTCCGTGGACGCGTTATCTGGAATGATGTCGACGAGACCTTGGCCGATGGGCCGGGACGGACAGGTTTGAACGGGATATGGCCCTCTTGATGCAAGATTGGTGGGTGGGAGCCTGGCTCGCGTTCGTGTTTGGCGCGATGGTGGGCTCGTTCTTGAATGTGGTGGTGTGTCGGCTGCCTCAGGGCCAGTCGGTCGTGTTTCCGTCCTCGCACTGCCCGAACTGCCACGCGGCCATTCGACCCTGGCACAACATTCCCATTCTTGGCTTCCTGTGGCTGCAGGGACGATGTGCGGATTGTCGGGCTCCGATCTCCTGGCGGTATCCCGTCACGGAGGCCCTCACGGGCGGCTTGTTTCTGGCAACCTACTGGCACTTTGCCTGGAGTTGGCAGTCCCTATGGTTATTCCTCTTCGTGGGTTTGCTTGTGGCCATTTTCTGGATCGATTGGGACACCATGCTCATCTTTGATGCCATGACGCTCCCCGGTGCGTTTCTCGGATTGGCCTACAGCGGTCTCGTGCTGGAACGATTCTGGCTCGCCTTGGCGGCTGCCTTGGGAGCGGTTGCACTGCTGCTGTTGCTGAACAGTGTGACCTTGTGGTGGATGGGAGTGGACGGGGTGGGGGAGGGCGACATGACCCTGGTGGCGATGCTCGGGGCCTGGTTAGGGGTCGAGGGCTGCGTCGTGGCGCTGGGCACGGCCCTGTGTGTAGCGAGTTTGATGGGCCTCGCGGTGGTCTACGCGGGCTGGGGACGCGAGCGGCGTTGGCAGCCTTGGGGGTTGGCGTTGATCGCATCCTGCGCAATTTATGCGTTGACCGCTTATGTCACAGCTTTACCTGCCGGAATCGCGTATGGATGGCTAGGGGCGCACCTCGCCCCGACGATCTGGTGCGCGTTGCTGCTTGCCAGTCTGTTCATGGGGGGAGCTACCGGTTGGCTTTACATGCGTTTGACGGCCCAAACTCCATCTCTGGTGATGCCGTTTGGCCCGGCATTGGTGCTCGGTGCCCTGGTGGCTTTGTTCTGTGGCGAGCCCGTCTGGTCGAGCGTTCGAACCTGGCTCTGGTTGTCGTGAGGCCTGCTGAGGAATAGTTCGATGGCGCTTCTCGATACCATCAAAAAATTACTACGCCTCAAGTCCAACAGCATTGTTGGTCTGGACATTGGTCCTGACGCGGTGATTCTGGCTTGTCTCAACAAGAGCAAGGCGGGTTATTCGGTCGAGGCACTCGGCAGTGCCCTGATGCCGCCGAATGCCCTTCAGGACGGTGAAATCGTGGATCCTGCCAGCGTGGGGGAAGTGATTCGCGGTCTGATGGACGACCACGGGGTGCAAGCTGAGCGGGCGGTGGTGGCCATCAGCGGCCAGAGTGTGATCATCCGCCTGATCTCGACAGACGTGATGTCGCCTGAAGAACTCGATTCCTTCATCGCCGTCGAAGCGGAGCGATACATCCCGTTCGCGATGGAGGATGTGAACATCAGTTCGCAGATCGTCGGTACCAGCATGGACGATGATGGGCACGAACACATGGAAGTCTTGCTGGTCGCCGCGCAGAAGAATCTGGTGCAGTCCTTCATCAACGCTGCCGAGGAGGCCGGGTTACAGTTGTCCTGTGTCGACGTGGCCTCCTTTGCCGTGATGAGAGCGCTGGAACGGATGGAGTTCCTGCCTGACAACCAGACCGTGGCGGCCTTGCTGATTCAAGGCCCCAGCACCGACATCAACGTATTGACGGCTGGGGTACCGAAATTCAACCGGAGCGTGCTGATCGGTTACAGCTACCTGGTGGACAATCTCATCAATTCACTGGGCATTGACGAGGCCTCTGCCAAGGAACTGCTCGACCAACTGGACGTGGACCCGCAAGGTTACGAGGACATCTCAGCCGAAGTGGAGCAAGCCACCGAAATCATCCGCCCCGCCCTCTCGGAGCTGACGGGCGAAATCAGTCGTTCGCTGGACTTCTTCATGAGCCAGGGGGGGGCGACCATCGATCGCATCATCATCTGCGGCAAGGGGGCCTCCATCCGCGGATTGGACCGCTTTCTCACCACCCGCTTGGGCATTGAGGTGGTGGTCGGAAACCCCTTCACAGGGTTGGCCATCGAAGACGTGGAAGTGGAGGAGTCGCAGGCTCCCGCCTTCATCACGGCGATGGGGTTGGCCTTGAGAGGTCTTGAAAACCCATGACAACCATCAACATCAACCTGCTCCCAGAGGAAATGCGCCCAGGTAAGGGCTCATCCGTTTCAGGTGGCGGATTCAGCCTGGATCAGGCGGCTCTCGTCCCGATTGGCATCGGCGCAGGCTTGGCGGTGGTGCTGTTCATGATTCCATCGGCGCTGGTGTCGCTGTATTTTGATCCGAAAGATGCCGAGCTGGACCAGACCATTGCGGAGGTTCAAGAGGAGATCGACAAGTACAACACGTCACTCAAGGACCTGCAGGGTCAGAGCGATCGGCGTGACCAGCTCAGGAAGCAACTGAATACCCTCCAGTCGGTTGCGGGGGTGACGGCCTCGTGGGGGGCCATTCTGAATGAGCTTCGGACCCTGACACCTGGCAACATGTGGTTCGAAGAGTTTCGCGTCGATTCCGCCAAGTCGGAACTCTTGCTCAAGGGTGGTGCGCTGGATTACGGCGCAGTGGCTTATTTCCAGCGTAACCTGGAGCATTCCGAATATTTCTCGGGGCCGACGCTGCGTCGGACCGAGAACCTTCCCGCCGAGGGGCGCGCTGGTTATATCGCTTTCGAGATGACGGTGGCCTTGCGCTCTCTGACGTCGGTCACGCGGTGAGGAACACGCGATGAGTACGGTCACGATAGCTGGAAATGAAATCCCGGTGAATGTGCTGGCCGGCGTCCTGCCGGCCTTGGCGATGCTGTACCTGGCCAACGCCGCGTATTTTGCCGAGGATAGCCTGATGGGGCGCTACGACGGCGTCGTGGCCAAGGAAAACACCATCGTCGAGAAGCGAAATTCCGCTCAGGAGCTCAAGCAGCGCTCTCGCGAGATCGATAAAGTCAAGGCTGACATCGTGGATATCGAGAAGAGCATCGCCATCTTGCGTTCCAAAATTCCTGTCGACGCGCAACTGCCCGTGCTGCTCTACGACGTGGAACGCATGGCCCGCCTGACCCGCGGCGGGCTGGATTCGTTCCAGCCTGAGCAGATGGCTGCGTTCCGCGGTGACCCGAGCGGAGAAATCCAGGAAATTCCCATCGCGATCAAGGCGAAGGGAACGTTTTCCCAGGTGCTGCAACTCCTGGAGCAAATCCACGGTTACGAGCGCAAATTGTCCATCGGGAATCTGTCCTTGCGCCCCGTCAACACGTCTCCTGTCATGTCGTCTCGCTTTCAAAATACCCTTGCGATGGAATTCAAATTGAGCGCTTACGTCCTTCGCAATCGGGGGGCCACACCGTGAACTTTTCTCAAGCCATGATCGTACCGTCGCTGGTCTCGCTGGGGCTGGGGTCGCTTTTGCTGGCGAACTCTCTGGCCATGACGGATGTCGTCTATGCCGCCCCGGCCGGTCAAGGCAGCCCGCCGGATGCCAAGGCGTCTGGCATTGCGCGTCCCGTCGCGGCCGGGAAAGCGGGGAAGGCTCCGTTGGCGACTGACAAGGCCCCGGACCCCACTGCGGGCAACGAGGCGCTGGCCCGCTTGGCTGAGTTCGGGAGCAGCGGTACCAGTGGCGGGGTGGTCAAGGCCACACCCGAAGAGGAACTCGCCGCTCGGGCCGTCGAGGCGGCTGGTCGGGAAGATCCCTTCCTCATGCTGGTGCCGCCCAACCCGGGGGCCATCGTCTTGCCTGTGGAAGCTCCGCCAGCACCTAAATTGCCCCCCATCGCCTTTGTGCCCGCTCCGGCCAATCCACCGCTCCCGGTCAAGCCGCTGGGGCCTGAGCCCCCACCCCGGAGCGAACCGATCACGCCCGTGCGGCCGCCCGCCCTCGGGCCGGTGGTGCCGCCCCTCGCGGCGCCGGTCCTGGCTCCTCCCGTGGTCGCTGCGCCGGCGGTCCCCCGCACTCCAGGCCGGGTGGCGCCTCCGGTCCCGGAGAAGCCCTTTGGGGGCGACAAACCGCCCACCATCGAGCAGCCCCAGTGGCTGGTTCGGGGAATTGTCAGTACCGGCTACGAGCGCATCTGTATGCTGGAGGGCAGTGCTGGGAATCATCTCAGCGCTCGGGTCGGCGACAATTTGGCCGACGGCAGCGTGATCGAGGCCATTTCTAATCGTGGCGTGACCTTCCTTCGTGGTGGGCGTCGTTTTGTGAAGATCATCGGAGGCGTCCAGTGATGGTGGGTGCGGCTCAAACCCTTTCGCGGGTTCTTCTCGCCGGCACGGTCTGCTTCGTCGGTTTGGCTGCCTCGCCTGTCTGGGCGCAAGAGGCCATTGGCGAGGGAAACAATGCCATCACGGATCAGCTGATCAACTTCAAGGACATTCCGGCCCTCATCAAGAACCCCACCTTTGTGACCCTGAAGTTCGACAATGCGGATGTCCGTGAGGTCCTGCGCCTGATTGCGCAGCGGGGCGGCATGAACCTCATCATTGATGAAAGTGTTAAAGGGCGCTTCACCATCGACGTTCGCGCGGTCCCCCTCGACGAATTTTTCGGCATCGTGTTGCGCACCAACGGACTGGCGGCCCGGCGGGTCGGCACCTCGCTGCTGATTGCCGACGAGAAGGAACTGCGAGACAAGATCGACGCCACGCAGGCCGCGACCTTTCGCCTGAACAATGCGCAAGCGGCAGAGGCCATGCGGATTCTGATGGGGATCCTGGATCCGAAGACCGCGGGTAAGGTCAAGATCCTGGCTGACGCCCGCACCAACTCGCTGATCATTACCGGTACGGGAGAAGACCTCAACAAGCTTCGCAACACCATCCGGGCGATCGACGTGGCCGCTCCCCAGGTCGTGATCGAGGTCAAACTGGTGGAGGTGAACCGGGGGGCCTTGAAGAGTTTGGGGGGCGAGTTCGGCTTTGCCGGCTCCAAATTCGGCTTCGCGAATAACGTGACCGATCCCAACGTCACTGCCAACGGGCAGCCGAATGCCGGGATCCCGGCTTCGGGTGGTGGAACTGCCGTGACCTTCTCTTCCCTGGGCAATGTGACCTCCAACCTCAACGCCCGCATCACGGCTTTGGTGCAACGTGGTGAGGCTCAGGTGCTGGCGAACCCACGCGTCGCCACGCAGGACAACGTTCAGGCAGAAATTGCGATTGTCAATAAATTTCCGGTCATTTCCACCAACTTCGTGGGTGGACAGGGCGGCGGCGCGCTGGCCACTGAAAACGTTCAATTTCAGGACATCGGGGAACGCTTGATCATCACGCCGCGGATCGACACCAACGGGTTCGTGACGATGGACATTCAGCCCACCATCTCGGTCCGCGGCAAGGACGTGATCGTCAACCGGAATCCCGTTCCTGAGATCAACGAGCGGCGTTTGAAGACCCGGATGCGGGTGGCGGATGGTGAGACCGTGGTGATCGGCGGCCTGATTCGCCGTAACACGACCAGCAGCATCGTCAAGATGCCCGTGCTGGGCGACTTGCCCGGCATTGGATTCCTGTTCCGACAGGAAACGGCCAACAACGACGAGACCGAGGTCATCATCATGGTCACGCCCCACATCAAGAGTGGCGAACGCCTGACCGATTGACGGGGGCGGCGGGAGCGGCACGATTCCAGGCAGTCCGCGGGGTCTGTCTTCTGTGGGCAGACCTCTCCCGGCGCGGGACCATTCCCCGGCTGCATCTTGTATAATCGTCCCTCGGCGTCTGCTCGTGGCGCCGCGCAGCGTGTGGGGGTGTGCATGACACAAGTGGCCACGGATTTGATGGAAAAGATCGTCTCGCTGGCGAAGCGGCGTGGGCTGATTTTTCCCAGCAGTGAAATTTATGGTGGCCTCGGTAGCACCTGGGACTACGGTCCGCTCGGGGTCTTGCTCAAGAACAACGTGAAGCAGGCGTGGTGGCGGGCGGTGGTGCAACGTCGCCAGGATATGGTGGGTATGGATGCCGCCATCTTGATGCATCCGCAGGCCTGGGTGGCCTCCGGGCACGTGGAAACCTTTCACGACCCCCTCGTGGACGACAAGCAAACCAAGCAACGCTTTCGGGCTGATCACTTGCTGGCGCAGATGCTGGACGAGTACCTGACGTCGGGCAGCTCCAGCCTGGTCAAGAAGGGCCATGAAACCTTTCTTCCGGAGTTTGCCGCCTGGGTCGAGGCCCACTCACTGGAGGCCTTGTTGAAGGACAAGCCCCGTTGTCAGGAGGTCTTCTCCCACATGGTCAGCCCGGCAGGGGGAGAACTGACGGAACCGCGCAACTTCAATCTGATGTTCAAGACCTTCCTGGGCCCGGTGGAAGATTCTGCCGCGGTGGTGTACCTGCGACCGGAGACCGCGCAGGGGATCTTCGTGAACTTCCGCAACGTTCAGACGGCCAGTCGGAAGAAGCCTCCATTCGGGATTGCCCAGATTGGAAAGTCGTTCCGGAACGAGATCACGCCCGGTAACTTCACCTTCCGCACGCGCGAATTCGAGCAGATGGAGATCGAATTCTTTTCGCCGCCGGATCAGGCTCAGCACTGGCATCAACACTGGATTGACGCGCGTTATAACTGGTACCTGGACCTTGGCATGAAGACGGAAAACATCCGTCGCCGCGACCACGGGGCCGATGAGTTGGCCCACTACGCCGCTGGTTGCGTCGACTTCGAATACCGCTTTCCGTTTGGTTGGTCGGAATTGGAGGGGGTTGCCAATCGGACCGACTTCGATCTGAGGCAACACCAGACCCTGTCAGGCAAGGATCTCACGTTTTTCGATGAGGAATCCAAGCAGGCCTACTTGCCGCACGTGATCGAGCCTTCGGCCGGTGCGGACCGCGCGACCCTGGCTTTCCTGGTGGATTCCTACGACGAGGAAGCCGACGCCAAGGGGGAGACGCGCGTGGTGCTCCGCTTGCATCCGATGCTTGCGCCTTACAAGGTGGCCGTGTTGCCCCTGTCCAAGAAGCCTGAATTGACCGAACCTGCTCGCAAACTGGCCACGCATCTGGCCCAATTCTGGTCGGTCGATTACGACG
>JAYKJB010000005.1 GCA_035285325.1 Candidatus Sericytochromatia bacterium | reverse complement strand
TGCTCGATTTCCTGCAGGGCGGTCCATTCCTCCGAGGCGATCGCCAGCAGGCCACCGCCCACCACCAGCGTGAAATAGAACCAGTCCAACGGAATGGTTCCCGCCAACGTGAGGTAACGCGTGAGGGGGAGATAATAGCCGCCGTAAAGTCCCACCGCAAAGAGGAACAGTCCGGTCCAACTGGCGGAAACAATCGGCCGCATGACCCTTCCATTCTACCCCGACGGCGATGCCCCCGTGACCGGTTGGTAGGGTCACGACCGGGTATAAGGCGAACCTGCATCCTCGCCTGGGAGGGCCACGCCGTGGGTTCAATCGTGTTTCGCCACCTCAGTGTCGCGCTGGGAAAGCCGGGATCCGAGCTGCACCACGGCGTTCATCTGCGCGTCGAGGCCGGTCGCATCAGCCACATCGGGGCCGACGTGCCGCCCGCCGAGCGCACCATCGACGCCACGGGGCTGCTGGCCGTGCCAGGCCTGGTGAATTGTCACCACCACCTCTACCAGACGCTGACGCGCGGAATGCCCGCGGTGCAGAGCGCGGAGCTGTTCCCCTGGCTGAAAACCCAGTATCCGGTTTGGGGCCGCATGGACGGTGAGGCCCTCCACGTGAGCGCGCTGGTGTCGCTGACGGAACTGCTGCTGTCCGGCTGTACCACCGTGTCGGACATGTGTTACGTCTACCCCCACGGCTCCGACGTGCAGCTCGACCAGGTCATCACGGCCGCCCAGCGTCTGGGCATGCGGCTGCACGCCGGGCGCGGCAGCATGTCGCTCGGCCAGCGCGAGGGCGGGCTCCCGCCGGACCATGTGGTGCAGGACCCGGATACGATTCTGGCCGATACCGAACGGCTGGTGGACCGCTACCACGATCCGTCGCCAGAGGCGATGGTGCGCATCGACGTCATGCCGTGTTCCCCGTTCTCGGTCACCCGCGCGCTGATGGAGGCCAGCCGGGACCTGGCCCGGCGACGCGGGCTGCTGCTGCACACCCACCTGGCCGAAACGCTCGACGAGGAGCGTTTCTGCGAGGCGCGCTTCGGCGTGCGCCCGCTGGGCTACATGGCGCAGCTCGACTGGCTGGGTCCCGACGTCTCGTTCGCGCACGGGGTGCATTTCAACGATGCGGAGCTGGATTTGCTTGCCGCCAGCGACACGGCGATCGCCCACTGCCCCAGCTCCAACATGCGCCTCGGCTCAGGGATGGCCAGGATCGCGGAGATGCGGCAACGCGGCATCCGGGTGGGGCTCGCGGTGGACGGATCGGCCAGCAACGACGGCAACCATCTGCTGCTGGAGGCCCGCATGGCGCTGCTGCTGGCCCGCCTGCGCGACGGCGCCGGGGCCATGACCCCGCAGGCCGCTCTGGACCTGGCCACGGCAGGGGGCGCCGCCCTGCTGCGGCGTCCGGAACTGGGGCAGATCGACGTGGGCGGCCTGGCTGACCTGGCGCTGTATGACATGACTCGCATCGAATATGCCGGCGCGGTGGAGCAGGATCCGATCGGCGCCCTGCTGCTGTGCCACCCGACGCCCCCCGTGCACGTGGTGGTGAACGGGGCACTGAGGGTCGAGCACGGGCGCGTTCCCGATCTTGACCTGCCCGCCTTGATCGCGCACCACAACCGCCTGGTGCGCAAACTTTGCGGCCACGGGCCCGACGCGGATTGAAGCGCGGAAGGCGGCGCGTCGCGTCACTCCCGCATCATTCGCACGTCGCCGGAGCGGCGGGTGAAGCCGCTGGTGTCGAGAAATTCGAGAAAGGGAATGGCGTACTTGCGCGAGGTGGCGATCGCCTCGCGCATCTGCGAAGCCGTCAACTGCGGCTCGCGCGCGAAGGCTTCCCGCAGGCGCGCGTGCATGGCGGCCAGCGCGGCAGGCGTGGTGAAGATGTCGCCCGTGACCCGAAGCAGCACCTGCTCGTCCGTCAGGTCTTCCAGCAGCGGCTGCAGGCGATCGCCCGCCCCGCAGGGCTGAAAGTCGGCGCTGTCGGCCAGCGGCTGCTGCGCCAGCAGGGCCAGCATCTGCTCGATGGCGCGCTGCAATTCCGGCGGGCGAGCGGGTTGGTGGTGCTGGCTGCTGTACAGTCGGCCGATGGCGCGCCATTCGCCGCGGCGAACCAGGGCCGTGGCCACCCGCTTGACCAACGGCAAGGGCTGCTTGGTGCGCTTGGCCAGTTCCTCCGCGGAAAGGCCGACGCGCCAGGCCTGGGCCCGCAGGAAGTCCGCCAGGGCCTGCGTGAGGGCGCCGGCCAGGCGGCCCGCCCCCTCACCGTGCAGGTAGCGTCCATCGCCCAGGTCAAAGGCCTGGGCCTGTAGCCAGGTGATCCCCTCCGAGCGCCGCTCGACCGGCAAGAATGCCAGTAGCGAGGCCTCCGCCACCGGGCGGGCCCCGGCCTGGCGCAGGGCTTCGGCCATGGCGGTCAGCGGATCATCCGCCTCGAGGTGGGCCAGGGGCGCCAGCACCGCGGCCTGGCCGCGACGGTGGCGCTCCGGTGAGGGATGCAGGATGCTGCCCCCGCCCAGCAGGTGTTGCGGCGCGTAGCGGCGCAGCACGAAGCGATCGCCGTAAGCCCCTGCCACTGGCTGTTCCAGCAGCAGCTGAGCCAGCCCCGACTGGCCGGGCTCGATCGCGTCCCCCGCCAGCAGGGCGACCCGCCCGATCGTCTCGCCGCTGCCCAGATGCAGACGTATGCGCATTCGATGCGTGACGCGCGGGGCATCCGGCAGCACCTCGATTCGCACATCCAGGCGCCGCGTGGCCAGCAGCGCGCCTGGGGTGGCCAGCCAGTCGCCACGGCCAACCGCCTCCCGCTCAATTCCGGCCAGGTTGACCGCCACCCGCGTCCCCGCGCTCGCCTCCGGGGCCTTGCCACCGTGAACCTGCAACGAACGCACCCGCACCCGCTGATCGCTGGGCATGAGGACCAGCTGGTCGCCTTCGCGCAGGGTGCCGGCCACCAGGGTGCCTGTGACGACGGTGCCGAAGCCTTGCTTGCTGAAGACCCGATCGATCGGCAGGCGCGCCGGGGCCGCCATGTCGCGCTGGCGGGCGTGGGCCATGGCCTGCGCCAGTGCGTCCTGCAGGGCCGGCAGCCCTTGGCCGGTCAAAGCCGAGACGGGGATGATCGGCGCCTCGGCCAGCGAGGAATCCACCAAGGCCGCGCGCACGTCTTCCGCCGCCAGTTCCAGCAGTTCCGGATCGACCGCGTCGGCCTTGCTGAGCGCCACCACCCCCTGGCGCACGCCCAGAATCGAGAGAATCGCCAGGTGTTCGCGCGTTTGCGGCATGACGCCGTCGTCGGCCGCCACCACCAGCAGGGCCACGTCGACGCCGGCCACTCCGGCCAGCATGTTTTTCAGGAAGCGCTCGTGACCCGGCACGTCGACGATGGCCGCCGGGTGCCCCGCCAGGCTGAAGGCGGCGAAACCCAGGTCGATCGTCATGCCGCGCCGCTGCTCTTCCTCCAAGCGGTCGGTATCGACCCCCGTCAAGGCCTTCACCAGCGTGGTCTTGCCATGATCGACGTGACCGGCGGTGCCAATCACGAAGGGGCGCCCCGAGGACGTCACACCAGCACCCGCTGAAACGCCATCACCAGCGGCTCGAAATCGGACCAGGCCAGCGTGCGCGGATCCAGCAAGAGACGCTCCTCCGCAATCCGCGCGACCACCGACGGCTCCCCCAGGCGCAAGGCGCGCGCCAGCTGGTCCAGGGCTCGCTCGTGCGCGCGGACCGCGACCAGTTCGGTCGGCAACTCCACACCGGGCAGCGTGCCGCCGCCCACGGCCGAATGGCCGGGCACCACCTGCACATCCAGCCCGGACAGCTGGGACAGCTGCGCCGCGAGCCGCTGGGCCATCCGCGCCAGTTCCTCGGGCGGGCGGGCAATCATGGACAGCGTCGGGATCGTCCGAAGTGCCTCGTCCGGCTGCAAGTATTGCCGCAGCGTGGCCTCCAGCGCAGCCAGCGCCAGCTTGTCCGGACGCAAGGCCCGCATGAGCGGGTTCGCCCGCATCCGGGCGACCAGCTCGGCCCGGCCCAGCACCAGCCCCGCTTGCGGACCGCCCATCAGCTTGTCGGTACTGACCACCACCAGGTCCAGTCCGGCCGCCAGGCTCTGCTGCACGGTCGGTTCCGGCGGCAGGCCGAAGCGGGTCAGGTCCACCAGCAGCCCCGAACCCAGATCCTCAGCCGCCACCACGCCCGTTTCGCGGGCCAGCGCCGCCAGACTGGCGCGTTCGACCTCGGCCGTGAAGCCCAGGATGCGATAGTTGCTGGTGTGCGAGATCAAGAGCATACCGGTCTCTGGCCCGATCGCCCGGGCGTAATCGGACAGGTAGGTTTTGTTGGTGGTGCCGACCTCCCGCAACCTCGCGCCGGAGGCTTCCAGGACCTCGGGCAGTCGGAAGCTCCCCCCGATCTCGATCAACTGACCGCGCGACACGACCACCTCGCGCCCGCGCGCAAAGGTGTCGGTGAGCAGCAGGACCGCCGCGGCACAGTTGTTCACCACCAGGGCCGCTTCCGCCCCCGTAAGGTGAGTAGCCAGGCTGGCGATGTGGCTGTGGCGAGAGCCGCGCTGGCCGCTGTCGAGCTCCATCTCGAGGTTGCAGTAGCCCGCCGCCACCGCCGTCAGCTGGGCCACCGCCGCCGGAGGCAACGGCGATCGCCCCAGGTTGGTGTTGATCACGACGCCCGTGGCGTTGATGACAGGGCGCAAGCGCGGCCGCAGCAAGCTGTCGATGCGCCGTAGCGCGTCGTCGACCAGGTCCTGCTCCGCTTGCGGGAGCAGCCCGGTCAGGCGTCGCGCACGCTCGGCCTGGATGGCCTCGCGGATCGCCCAGCGCAAGCCGGCGGGACCGATCGCGCCCGCCAGGGGCGCGAGTTGGGGATGGGTGACCAGCTTTCCGACGGCCGGAAGGCCCCGTAAAGCGAGGCCAGGGAGGGCTGTCGCGTCGGCGTCACGGCCGTCAGTCATGCGGGCGGGAACCCTCGAACTTGTAGCCGATCAGCTTGTAGACGAGCTTGGCGGCAGCGAACTCGGAGACATTCTCACCGGCGATCGGGGCCAGTTCCACGACGTCACAGCCCACCACCTGCTTGCTCCGGAACAGGGTGCGCAGCAGGTCGAGGGTCTCCCACCAGCCAAGTCCCCCAGGTTCGGGCGTGCCGACGCCGGGAATCACGGCCGGGTCGAGGCCATCCAGGTCGATCGTGAGGAAGACCGGGCGATCGCCCAGCGCCGCCAAGACCTCGGCCGGCCCCTGGCGCCCCCGGCAGTAGTCCCGGGCCCAGAAGATGGTGGAAGGCTGCTTTTCACGCCACCAGGCCATCTCTTCGGC
This sequence comes from Candidatus Sericytochromatia bacterium, assembly GCA_035285325.1. Classification (NCBI taxonomy): domain Bacteria; kingdom Bacillati; class Candidatus Sericytochromatia; species Candidatus Sericytochromatia bacterium. Next base: position 74,269 of record JAYKJB010000005.1, on the reverse strand, counting down.
CGAAATGTTGCGGATTCCCACCTGGACGAGCGGCACACCCAGATCGACCAGGCGCGCCATGGCGCTGGCGTGGGAATGCGGCGTGTCCTCGTAGGCCTGCCGCAGGTCGGCGTGGGCGTCGATCTGCAGCACGGCCAGGTCAGGCCAGCGCTTCAGTGCCGCCCTCACCGACCCCACCGTGATGGCGTGCTCGCCACCCAGCACGATCGGAAACATGCCGCGCTCCAGCGCCGCATCGACCACGCCCTCCAGTTGCCGCATCGGAGCGTCGTAATTCTCCCGCGAGGGCCAGAGCGTCGCCGTGGTGGCGATGCCGACCTCGTAGGGCGACCAGTCGAGTTCGTCGTCATACAGCTCCACCTGAGCCGAAGCCATGAGCAAGGCGGCGGGGCCGTCCTTGGTGCCACCGCGGTAGCTGGTGGTGGCCTCGTAGGGGAACGGCACGACGCAGACCTTGGCATGGTCCGGATCGCTGCACTCCGGGGGCAAGTTGCCGAAGTTCAGAGCCTGCGGAGAAAGTGGCATGGCAGTGGATTCCTAGCGCACCGAGGCCTTGATGATCCGCTCCGGCGTGGCGCAGCCTTCACAGTGCGCCATCGAAGCGGCCAGTTCGAAGCCCTTGGTCACGTGCCCAAAAATCGTGTAACCGCCGTCCAGATGGGTGATCGGTGCGTGGGTGATGTAGAACTGGCAACCCGCCGAGTTGGGCATGGCCGAGTGCGCCATCGCGACCGCGCCGGGAATGTGCTTCAGGCCGTTGCCGTGCTCGTCCTCGATCTTGTAGCCGGGGTCACCTGTGCCGATGCGCCCATCGCCAGGCTTGAGGGTCTTTGACAGCGGGTCGCCGCCCTGCGAGACGAAGCCCGGAATGACGCGGTGGAAAGTGGTGTTGTTGTAGAAACCACTCTTGACCAGCTTCAGGAAGTTGGCGACGGTCTTGGGCGCTTCCTTGGGAAACATCACGATCTCGATCTTGCCCTTGCTGGTCTGCAACACGACGGTGGTGCCTTTGACCACCTTGTGGCCCGCGGCCTTCTCCACCTCTTGCAGCGTGGCGGCCCGAGGTGTCGCGTCAGCCGCCACCGTGCGCGCCGACGCAGGTGAATTTCCGAGCGTCAGCGTGGTGGCACACACCAGCGCAGCGGCCAGCAGGCCGCGCAGGGTCACGACGGGTGGGCAGTATGAAGGCATGACGGTGTCTCCTGTGTCCGCTGGAGGGGCCCGCGTGGGGGCCCCGACAAAACCGAAGCTGCAGGCACGCCCTGCACGCACGCTGGGGTGACCTGCCAGTGGGGACGGTGGGACTCGAACCCACACACCGAAGTACGGGTACCTAAAACCCGCGCGTCTGCCAATTTCGCCACGTCCCCGAGGCGAGGACACATTTTAGCACGGGTGAGCGACGAAGAACCGGAGCGGCTCAGTCTGCCGAAGCCGAAGCCCCGAACAGCCCGCGAACGAAGTTCTTGGGGTCGAAGTCGCCGATGTCCTCCAGCTTTTCCCCGAGCCCCACGATCTGAACGGGAATGCCCAGCGCCTGCTGGATCGCAAAGACCACGCCGCCCTTGGCGGTGCCGTCGAGCTTGGTCAGGATCACGCCCGTCAGCCCCACGGCCTCCTTGAAGACCTCCGCCTGACGCAAGCCGTTCTGACCGGTCGTGGCATCCAGCACGAGCAACACCTGCACCACCGCACCCGGCAGTTCCCGGTCGATGATGCGCCGGACCTTGCGCAGCTCCTCCATCAGATTGGCCTTGTTGTGCAGCCGCCCGGCCGTGTCGATCAGCAAGACGCGCTTGGCCCTGGCTTCTGCCGCCTTGATCGCGTCGAACACCACCGCCGCGGCATCGCCCCCATGCTGGTGGCGCACCACCTCGACCGAAGCGCGCTCAGCCCAGACTTCCAGCTGGTCGATCGCGGCGGCCCGAAAAGTATCGGCCGCGGCCACGACGGTGGGATGACCGGCGTGCTGCAGGCGTGCCGCGAGCTTGCCCACGGTGGTGGTTTTCCCAACCCCGTTCACGCCCACGATCATCAGCACGTTGAGCGCGTCCGGATCGATGCGCAGGGGCTGAGCCTCGCCCAGGCGTTCCTCCAGGAAGGTGGCCAAAGCCGCCGGGATTCCCTCGGGTTTCAAGGCCTGTTCCCGTGCCAGGACCCGCAGGTGGGCCAAAATGTCGTCCGTGGTCGCCACGCCGACGTCGGAGCCGATCAGGATCTCCTCGAGTTCCTCGAGCAGGTCGTCATCAATGCGACCGCGGCCCAGCACCAGCACCTGCACGCGGTTGACCAGGGCCTTGCGGGTCTCGGCCAGCCGTTCCCGCGTCTTGATGGCCCAATCTTCATCCTGATCGAAGACGGGCTTGTTGAGGGCGTCCCAAGCTCTGGCCCACCAGCTCTTGCGCGGAGCGGCTGGGGTGCCTTCAGGGGTAGTACCGCGGTCTTCCCGCTGTTCAGCACCCGATGAGGGAGGCTCAGCGCCTGGAGCTGCCGTTGCGACGGCCTCGGCGGACGCGGACTCCGAGGGCGCGCCGGTCCCCACCGTGGGGGGCGAGAAGGGCGCCGACTCGGCGGATTCAGACTCGGTCCCAACAGCGTCTGATGCACAGGCAGAATTTGCCAGTGCGTCTTGTGACGAGGCGTCGGTTGGGACGGGCGCGGACGGCTCTTCTGTTGGCTCGAGGGGGGCCACCGTGGCCGCCGCGGTGGACGTGTCGGCAGGTGGCTTCGGCTTGCCCCAACTAAACCACATGGGGCTTGCTGAGGCGGCGTTGCGCCCCTTCTTCGGCAAAGCGGGCGAGCACACCGTTCACGAAGCGACCGGAATCCGGCGTGCCATACTTCTTCGCCAGTTCGACCGCTTCGTTGATGACCACCTCGACCGGCACCTCCGGCGTCCATAGCAGCTCGCCGACCGCCAAACGCAGGATGTCGCGGTCCAGGCTGGCCATGCGATCAACCGCCCAGTTGTCGGCGGCCCCTTCCAGACGTTGGTCAATTTCCCCCTGATGGTCGACGAAGGTCTGCACCAGCGCCGTGACGAATTCGCGCACTTCCTCACCGCCGGAGAGCGCCACTTGCGCCGGCAACTCAAGCGCCGACCCCAGCAATTCGACGGCGTTCTGAGCCCGTTCCAGGGTGCTCAGCAGGGCCGCCATGTCATCCCGCGTCAGGGTCTCACCAGCACTGATTTCCAGGTAGGCTTCCTGGACCTTGCGCTCCGAGGTCACCAGGTCAGCCCCGGCCTCCTGAAGGCGCTCACGGGCCTCGTTGGCCAGCATGTCCGCGGCCCGCGCGAGCATCTCCGTCAGGCTGACGGGGGCTTTGTCGCTACGATTGGAGATCTGGGACAGCGTGAGCAGGGCCAGTTCACGCGCCGATCGGCGGGTGTTCAGCATGATTCGAGGCCTCCTGGGCCGGTCCCGAGGGACGCGTGAAACAAATTCGGGGGGAACCGGCCCCCCGATCATAACAAGAACAGGCGAAAGCTGCTGTCTGCGAAGCGCTGAGGCGGCGTGCCGGGGTCAGTTTCCGAGGATCCGCCGCTGAACGAAGTTGGTGTAAACCTCGCCATTGCGGAAAAATGCATTGCCCAGGATGCGTTCGTGGAGCGGGATGGTCGTGCTGATGCCGGTGATCGCATACTCGCCCAAGGCGCGGGACATCCGGGCGATCGCCTGACGACGGTCCGGCGCCCAGACAATCAGCTTGCCGATCATCGAGTCATAAAACGGCGGGATGGCGTAGCCCGGATAGCAATGACTGTCGACCCGCACGCCAGGCCCCCCGGGCGCGGCGTAGGCCTGGATCGTGCCGGGGCAGGGCTGAAAGTCGCGGTCAGGATCCTCGGCGTTGATGCGACACTCGATGGCATGACCCTGGAAGTGGATGTCCGCTTGCGAGTAGCCCAGTGGCTCCCCGGAGGCGATGCGGATCTGCTCCTTGATCAGATCGATGCCGGTGATCAGTTCGGTCACCGGATGTTCGACCTGGATGCGCGTGTTCATCTCCATGAAGTAGAACTGTCCGTGCCGGTCGAGCAGAAACTCGACGGTCCCCACTCCGCGGTAGCTCACCGCTTGAGCCGCCTTGAGTGCTGCTGCCCCCATGCGATCCCGCAGATCGGGCGTGAGCGCCGGCGAAGGCGCCTCCTCCAACAATTTTTGGTGGCGCCGCTGCACGGAGCAATCGCGCTCGCCGAGGTGAACCACGTGGCCATGCGTATCGGCGATGACCTGAAACTCGATGTGCCGAGGTTCCTCAAGGTACTTCTCCAGATACACATCCCCTGAGCCGAAGGCAGCCTCGGCCTCCTTGACCGCCATCTTCAGATTGTCCTGCAGGTCTCGCGGATGGTGAGCCACCCGCATCCCGCGACCACCACCGCCCGCCGTGGCCTTGATCAGCACCGGATAGCCGATCGCCTCCGCCAGGGCCAGCGCAGCATCCGGATCGGCCACGATGCCTTCCGAGCCTGGCACCACGGGCACTCCAGCCTGTTTCATCAGCTCACGGGCGCTGGCCTTGTCGCCCATCTTGGCGATGGCGTCAGGCTCCGGCCCGATGAACGTGAAGCCGTGCGCCTCGGCCATCTCCGCAAAGCGGGCATTCTCGGCCAGGAAGCCATAGCCTGGGTGGATTGCATCGCACCCGGTGATCGCGGCGGCGGACAGAATGCTCTGCGCGTTCAGGTAACTGTCGCTCGCGGCGGCGCGCCCAATGCACACCGATTCGTGGGCCAGGCGTACGGGCAAGCTCTCGCGGTCGGCCTCTGAAAAGACGACCACCGCATCGATGTCGAGTTCTTGACAAGCACGAAGGACCCTCAGGGCAATCTCGCCCCGATTGGCAATCAGCACTTTCTTGATCATGGCTGCATCCTGGCCCGGCTAATGGCCGGCATCAGGCCGGCTCGAGTTCGAGCAGCAACTGGCCGAATTCGACGGCCTGTCCGTTCTGGACCAGGATCCGAACCACGCGCCCAGCCTGCTCCGCCTCTATCTCATTCATCAGCTTCATCGCTTCGATAATGCAGACGGTCTGGCCGGGCTTGACCACGTCACCCACGCGAACAAAGGGCGGCGCATCCGGCGACGGCGACTGATAGAACGTCCCCACCATGGGAGAGCGCACCCCGGTGGTGGCGGAGACTGGCGCCGCGGTCGCAGGCGAGGCAGGCGCGGAAGCAGCCAACTCAGCCGCCGGGGCTGCCGTCGGGGCTGCCGTCGGCACGGCAAGCGTCGGCACGGGGGCGTGAACGACCGGTGCAAACACCGCCGCGGCCTGCGCCTTTTTCAGGTGGACCTTGAAGTCACCCGCCGACAGCTTCAGCTCGACCGAATCCGACGCGTCGAACGCGGCCAGGAGGTCGCGCAATTGCTGGGTGTCGAGGAGGGACGCCGCTTCTGAATCAAGCACGGCCAAGGTATTCTCCCGAGCGGGTGTCCACGCGAATGCGTTCACCCTGGTTGATGAAGAAGGGCACCGCCACCACCGCGCCCGTTTCGAGCTTGGCCGGTTTGGAGCCGCCCGTCGCGGTATCTCCCCGCACGCCTGGGTCGGTTTCGACCACTTCGAGCTCCACCATGTTGGGAATGTCGACCCCAATCACGGCGGTGTCGAAGTAGAGGACCTGCGCAATCATGCCTTCCTTCAGCCACTTGACGGTGTCGCCAAGTTGCTCGGGCGTCAGGGCCACCTGATCGTAGGTTTCCTGGTCCATGAAGTTGTACTCGCCGGCGCCCTCGTACATGTACTGCATTTCACGCTTGTCGATGTTGGCCACCGGGATCGTTTCACCGGCGCGGAACGTTCTTTCCACCGTGTTGCCGGCTTTGAGGTTCTTGAGCTTGGTGCGCACGAAGGCCGCGCCCTTGCCGGGTTTGACGTGCAAGAATTCGAGCACGGTCCAGGGATTGCCGTCGATGACGATGGTTTTACCGGGACGGAGATCGTTCGAAGAAATCATGGTTCTGCGTGCTCACTTCTCTGGGGGCGTTCAGTGCAAAAACGGCGTGATCCTATCACGAAGCAGGCGACGATCGCAAAAACCACGCCCTTCTCGCTGCCGGCCACGCGGCCTGGACGATGCGCTAAGATGGGGACCGCCCCCTCCTCCGCCGGGGCGTCACCACGTCAGGAGCCGCTCGAAATGGCCTACCGTTTCACCTGGGTGTTCCCCGAATTGCTCGCCGGAATGGCCTGTCCTGGTTATTTCACTGCGCTCGGTGCCGACCTCGACTATCTCGCTGAGGCGGGTGTCAAGCACATCGTGACGCTGACCGAATTCGCCCTCGACCTGCCGCAGGAAGCGCCCTTCGTGGCACACCATTTGCCGATTGCCGACTTCGGGGCGCCTGACCACGAGCAAACGCAGCGTTTTTGTCGGTTGGTCGATGACGCCACCGCGACTCGGGAACGCGTGGTGGTTCATTGTTTGGCCGGCATCGGCCGCACGGGAACCATGCTGGCCGCCTACGCCATCTGGCGTGATGGACTGACGGCTGCACAGGCCCTCAGCTTTGTCCGGAGCCGTCGCCCCGAGTACGTTCAGAGCGTCGAGCAGGAAGCCTACCTGGAAGATTGGGAAGTCTGGGTAAAGGCCACCCGAACGCCTTGAGCCGGGGCCCCCGCGCTTGGCTGGTGGGGATGGCGTGTTTGGGCTAGAATACCAGGCATTCTGTTGACCCCATCATGCTAGACCGCCTTTTCGGGCCGTTTCACGGCCTCCATCACTGGCTCGACAATCGCCCCGACGTGCGCATCGCGTTGGGTGCCCTGCTGTTCGCGGGGGTGCTGTTGTTGCCGCTGCCCGGCGGGGTGCTGGATGCCTGGCTGCTGGTGGTGCTGGCCACGGCGATCGCCCTGTCGACGCTGGTTTTCTGGGTCGGAGAGGACCTGGCTCCCGGGGAAGCGATGCAGTCGCTGCCCGGTTTCATGCGGCGCTTTTTGCTCCACCGGGTGGTGCTTTCGCTGGCCATTACCAAAGCGATCTTGCTGGGCCAGGGCACCGGCCACGTCCTGGAATGGGTGGCGCGCTCGGCCCTCGGCAGCCAGGTCGGCCTGGGGTTGGCGACGGTGACCTGTCTGCTATTGGTTCGCTTCGCGCTCTCGCACTTTCCTTTTCAGGAACGCCTGGAACTCGCCCAACGTCACTACAGCGACGCCCGTGCCGGGCTGGAAGTCGCCAGCAGTCGCGGCCGCCTGACGCCGCGGCAGCGTGAACGAGCCGAGGAGGCCCTTCGGCAAGAGTTGAATTTGCTGACGGATGGGGCCCAGGTGTTTCGCCTGCTGCGCAGCGAGGCGTGGCTCGGGCTTGCTCAATCGGTGGCGCTTTTGGCCGTCGGAGGGGTGGCAGGCCTGCTGCTGAAGGGGTGGTCGCTCTCTCTGACGCTGTCGGCCTTGACCCTGTATGCCCTGGCCGAAATGGTCGTGACGCTGGCGCCAGCCACCTTGTTCGCCGCTTCGCTCCATCACTGGATTTCGAACGCCCTCGAGCAAGCGGTGCGGCTGCGGTTGGAGAGCAATACGGAGGCGCCGACGCCCGCCCCCACCGTGGTGGTGCTGGAGTTGGGGAGGGAGGCCCATCAGACGCTGCGTCGAGCCGTTCCGGAAAGCCTGGCCCTGGTGCGCGCTCGGCTGGCTCGCGAGTTTGGCGTTCCTTTGCGACGCATCGACTGGCAGGCCTCGTCCCAGTTGTCGGCGCGTGGCTTCCGCATCGTCGTGCGGGGCCTGACCTGGTCGAGCGGTGAGCTGGACGCCCAGGCCGGTGCGCGGGACCTGGGTGACCTGGTATGGAACTGCCTGCGGGGGCGCTTGGGCGATCTGTTGACGTTGGAATCCTGTGAGGCCTGGCTGGATGAATTGGCCGAAAGTCATCCTTTGACAGTGGCCACGCTGCGCAAGCGCCTGAGTGGTGCCCTGATTTTCTCCACCCTGCAGGCCTTGTGGCAGGAGGAAGTCCCCCTGCGCGACGTGCCGGGTGTTCTCGAGGCGATCGTGACGAGCGCGGAAGAGGACGCAGGGGCGCCCTTGCTGGTGGGGGTGAGGCGCCGTCTGTCCGTGGCCATCAGTCTCGGCCTCGCGGACGCTGAGGGCACCATCACGGCGTGGCAACTCGGCGGAGATTGGGAGCCCACGCTTGAGGGGTTGGATCAGGACCTGGTGGCCGGCCGGGACCTGCTGGCGGCGTGCGAGGCAGCCCTGGGCACGGCCCGCCGGGGCGGACGGCGCATGGCACTGATCGTTCCAGCCTCGCATCGCGAACGGGTGGCGGCCGTGTTGCGCCCGAAGTTGCCGGACGTGGCCGTGGTCTCCCCTGAAGAACTCTCGCCGCTCTACGGTTTGCGCTTGCTCGGAACCCTGGAACGGCGTTCTCCCCAGCCCATCAGTGTGTCGCCACTCAGCTTGTTGAAGCTGACCGGGGCTTGAGGGTCGGGGGCCCTAGCGCCTCGGGATCGTCGCGATGACTTACCCTGGCGCGTGGCCTGGGTTAAAATAGGTGCAGGAGGGATCGGATGTCTTCACGCCACGTTTTTCCCATGCTGTTCGTCTTTGGTCTGGGGGCGCTGATCGCCACAGCCGCCAGCCAACAGGGCCCCTTGGCCCAGATGGGCCAGGGGCGTCGCAATCTGGCGGGCGCTTCGCCGCTGCCCGAGGTTGAAATTTGCCTCGGGTCGGAACTGGCGGCGATCGCCGGCTCCCTTCGTGAGACGGTCAACCAGGTCCCGCGCACCATTCGAGACCAGCTGGGCTTTGCGCCCCAGTCGCTGCAATGGCGTGATTCGCTGGAGGTGGCCCCCTTCAGTTATCAACTTCGGCTGCGTGGGCTCACTGTCGGAACAGGCCAGTTGCGGCCGGGTGCGCTGGTGGCCCTGCAGACGGTCGGCACGGATGCCGCCGACCTGCCTGGCGAGGCGTTTGATGATCCGGTCTCGGGTCGTCGCGGCGTCTGGATCGAGGAGCAGGATGCCGGCCAGGCCCGCCTCCTCGGGTTCGATGTACTCGATGCCTCCTTCCTGATGGCCCTGCACGTGGATACCTTGCTGCGGCGCCATCTGCACGAGCTGCTCACCCGCGAAGAAGCCCACCACGCCATCGAGCGCGCCCGTCACCTGGTTCCGCGCACCGTTCAGGAGCTGTTGGGGCGCCTGCCCGTCGGCGTGGTTCAGCAGGTGCTGCGCAACCTGCTGAGAGAGCAGGTGAGCTTGCGCGACTTGCCTTTCATCGTCGAAGCGCTGACCGATGCCGCCGAGGGCGGCGTGCGTGACCCCGAAATCCTGACGGAGCGTTTGCGTTTGCGCCTCGCGCGGCAACTGACCGCCGAACTGGCGGACCTGGACGGCTCGTTGAAGGTCATTCCGATCGGTTTCCGCTGGGACCAGCTTCGCGAGGCACAGCCTGGCGATCCGGTGGTGCTGGAATTGATTGCCCGCCTGCGCGCACGTCTCGCCATTGAGCGTGAAAGTCGGCGGCGCACGGTGTTGCTGGCCCCCCAAGACATGCGCGCCAAGGCCCGTCGCCTGATTGAGGGGGCTCTCCCGGACCTGCCGGTGCTTTCGGAGCAGGAGGTGGACCCTGCGGTGCGGGTGGTTCGCCTGGCGGACCTGATACCTGCATGACCGAGGCGGAGCTGCCCCCGCAGCTAGCTCCCGAGTCGGTCATCATCACCCACATCCACAGCGACGCTGACGCGTGGGGGGCGTTGGTAGGCGCCCGGCATCTGTATCCGGAAGCCGTCCCCGTCCTGCAGACCAGCTTGGACGCCACCGTGAAGCGCCTGGCTGTTCTGCACAAGGACCTGTTGGGGCTTCGCCAGGCCGAGGAACTCGACCTGAGGCAGGTGCGTCGGGTGGTGGTGGTCGACACCAGGTCCGTGGCGCGGCTGGGGCCGCTGTATCCCTTGCTCGATCGGCCTGGCGTCGAGTGGATCGTGTACGATCACCATCCCCCGGCCAAAGACGAGATCCCTGGGGACGCGGGGATCCGGACGCTGCGTGGCTCCGCGACCAGCCTGATTGTAGAAGCCCTCCAGCAGTTACCGACCTGCCGGCTGTCGCCCTCGGAGGCCACCCTCATGGCCCTGGGCATTTATGCCGACACGGGGTCGCTGCTGTATCCAGCAACCACACCTGCCGACGTGCGCGCCGCCGCCTGGTTGATCGAGCGTGGTGCAGACCTCGCGCTGGTCTCCCAGTGGCTGGAGGATGGTCTCACCGCGGATCAGCGCGGCCTGCTGGAGCAGCTGTTGCCGGAAGCCCGCCCGATCTCGTTGAACGGCCGCGCGCTCCTGCTCGTCGGCGCGCGCGTCCCCGAGTTCGTTGCCGGCTTGTCGGTGGTGGCTGACAAGCTGCAGGGCCTGCTGGAGGTGGATGCGGTGCTGCTGGCGGTTGAGATGGGGGACGCGCGCACTCAGATGGTCGCACGTGGCCGTCTCGAGGGGGTCGACCTGCGTGGACTCTTTGCCCCCTGGGGCCCTGCAGGGCACCCCCAGGCCGCCAGCGCGCACGCGCGCGGAATCCCCTTCGGCGACGTGCTCGCCCACGCGCGCGCCACCCTGGAAGCGTCCCTCCCGGCCGAGTTGCGGGCCTGTGACCTGATGTCGAGCCCAGTGCGAACCATCGACGCTCAGGCGCCGATCGACGCCGCGGTGCGCTTGCTGGACGAACTGGGTCACAGCGGACTGGTGGTGACGCGAGCAGGACGCCCGGCAGGCGTCATCTCTCGGCGTGACCTGGAACGGGCGTCCCGTCACGGCCTGCGGGGTGACGAGGTGCGTCACGTCATGACGTCCCGCCTGGAAACGGTCCCGGAAGACGCCACCCTGCAACACCTGCAAGACCTGATGGTGCGGCGCGATATCGGGCGCCTGCCGGTCATGCGCGGCGAAGCGATGGTCGGGATCGTGACCCGCAGTGACATCCTGCGGGCCCAGTACGACCAGGCACCCGACCGACGCCACGCGGTGGCCCATCTCACCACGGAGATGAGCCAGCGCATGGTGGCCCACTGGCCGGCAGATTGGCTGGCGGTGATCGAGCGGGTCGGGGAAGTGGCCGCCGATCGGCCTGTCTATCTGGTGGGCGGAGCCGTGCGCGACCTGGTGCTGGGTCGCGCCAACATGGACATCGACGTGGTGGTGGAATCGGACGGGATCGCCTTTGCCCATCAGATCGCTCAGGCCTTCGAGGGCGCGCAGGTGCACGCCCACCCTCCCTTTGGCACGGCCCACGTGACCCTCGCCGATGGCAAACGGCTCGACGTCGCTACCGCACGCACTGAGCATTACACCTGCCCTGGCGCCCTGCCCCAGGTGGCATTCAGCTCCCTCAAGCAGGACCTGTCGCGACGGGATTTCTCGATCAACTGTCTGGCCCTGCGAATCGATCGCGGACATCGCGGGCAGCTGATCGACTTTTTCGACGCCCTCGGTGATATGGCCCGCCGTGAGTTGCGGGTGTTGCATAACCTGAGCTTTCTCGAAGACCCCACCCGGGTCCTGCGGGCCGTCCGTTTCGAGCTGACCCTGGGGTTCCGGCTCGAAACGGCCAGTGAAGCCTTTGCACGCTTTGCCCTCGGGACGGGCACCTTCGATGGCACGGCCGGGGAGCGCGCCTGCACTGAACTGGCCCGCCTGCTGACGTTGCCGGATCCCGTACCAGGCCTGAATCGGTTGGACGAACTGGGCGCGCTGAGGTTCATCTCGCCGCAGCTCTCCTGGACGCCGGCAGTTCGGAAGCGCCTGTGGCAAGCGGGACGCTTGGCGCAGCGAATGGGCCTGGAAGACACACCAGAGCGTTGGCTGGCCCACCTGGCCCTGCTGTTGGCCGACCTCTCCGTTCACGAGGCGAGCGCCGTTTCGGAGCGACTTCGGCTAGCGGGTAAGCAGGTCTCGCAACTGACGCGCGCCTGGGAACTCGTGCGCTATGGCTTCCCAGCCTCGACTTCCACGGTTCAAATTCAACGTGAGCTGGATGGCTTGCCCCCCTGGTTGCTGGTGGCGCTGTTCCTGGGAACCCGTTTACCAGCGCTGCGGCGATCCGTCCTCTGCTACTGGACCTCGTGGCGGCAGATCCGATTGAGCGTCAGCGGGCACGATCTCAAACGTCTCGGCGTTCCGCCAGGGCCTTGCTATGCCCTCTACCTGGATCGTTTGCTCGAAGCGCGCCTGGCTGGCACCGTCTCCCCCTCGCAGGAATTGGCCTTCCTGGCCGACCTGCATGCCCGCGAAGGAAACAAGGTCCCAGAGGCATGATTTTCAACCACGTCAACGACCCCGTCTTTCTGGCGGTGCTGATTCCGCTGTTTATCGTTTCGATCACGCTGCACGAGTTCGGACATGCCCTCACCGCGACGTGGCTGGGTGACTCCACCGCGCGGGACGCGGGGCGGGTCACGGTCAACCCGTTCGTTCACCTGGACTTTTTCGGCACCCTGTTCATCCTGCTGGCGGGCTTCGGCTGGGCCAAGCCGGTGCCGTTCGATCCCAATCAGCTGCGCTGGCCGCGCCTGGGCTCCTTTCTGGTCTCGGCGGCCGGCCCCTTCGCCAATTTCCTCTTGGCCTGGGCCGCGCTGCTGGCGCTGACTCACCTTTCCGGGATGCCAGCAGGGGCCAGCACGTGGTTCGAGGTCCTGTTCTCGCTGAACCTCATGCTGATGGTCTTCAATCTGCTTCCAATTCCCCCGCTCGATGGCGGCAACCTGCTGGAAAGCCTCCTGCCTCGACGCTGGCTGCCGGCGTTTCAGCGGCTATTACCCTACGGCGTGGTGGCCCTGCTGGTGCTGGTGCTGTTGCCCGGAGCGAACAACCCGCTGCGCTGGCTGTATGCGCTGGCGGCGCGTGGGATGCAGTGGCTGGTCTAGGTTCGGCGGTGCGGCATTGATGCGAGGGCTCAAGCGCATTCGCCAGGTCTTCTGGTACCTCTGGCCCTCCGCCTCCGAGTTGCCGGCAGAATGGGCTGGCAAAGGCTTGACGCCGGCTCAACGACGTCTGTTTGAAGGGATGTCGCGGCCGGATCGAGCCCACGCGATACGCGTGGCCACGCGGCTGGCTGGGCGGCAGGCACCGGCCTGGGTCCTGGAGGCCGCCTTGCTGCACGACTGCGGAAAACCGGCCTGGTACGGCCTGTTTTGGCGTTGCGCCGGGGTGGTGCTGGACCGCTGGCTGCCCGACGAAGCGGAGTCCGCAGGTGAACCTGATCCCCACGCGCCCTGGGCCGGCCTGCACATCTACCGCTGGCATGACGCCCTGGGGTTTGCGGCCGCCGAGCAAGCCGGCACCAGTCCCCGCGCGCTGGAGTTGCTGAAGCACTACGCGCAGGTGGCCACCCCGGAAGCGCCCGACCCTGAACTCTCGCACTGGCTGACGCACCTGTCAGCCAGTGACGACGAGGGTTGAAGGAACCTAGCCGATGTCGACCTTGGTGCGGGTCGGCGGCGCCTCTTCGGCTGCTTCCGCAGGTGCGGCGGCAGCCGCCTGACCAGGCTGCCACTTGTCGTTCAGATCGTTCATGAAACGCGTGGCCAGCGTGAACAGTTCCTTGGCCTTGGTTTCGGCGGCCAGGGCATTGTCTTGCAGGTTGCGCTGAAAGGCAGCTACCTGAGGGGATTGCTGGCCGGTGGCTTGTTCGAGCTGGGCGCGCACCAGGCGCAGGCCCAGCTCCGCGGTATCCAGCGCCTGCTTCGCCAGTTGCTGGGCGCTTTGCTGCAATTCTCCGACGCGTTCGGCGTTGGGCAAGGTCATCGCGGTGATCCTCCTGAAGGTGCGCATCGACACGTGCGCTTCTGCGTCTGTAGTCTACCATGGGGCCTTCAGGTGGCGGCGCGACCGCCCCTCACGGTCCTTCCCCGGAGAAACCGTCGTGTCATGCCCTGAGACTCGCCCCGGCGAACTGTTGATCATTCCTCACACCCACTGGGATCGGGAGTGGTATCGGCCTTTCGAAAGCTACCGCTATCGCCTGGTCGAGGCGATCGAGGGGGTCTTGGTCGGCGACCTGCCGCATTTTTTGCTGGATGGTCAAACGGCGATGGTGGATGACTTCCTGGCCATCTGTCCGGAGCGTCGCGATGAGATTGCCGCTGGCATCGGCAGCGGGCGATTCTCCTTCGGGCCGTGGTACGTGCTGGTGGACGAGTTCCTGGTCAGCGGAGAGGCCTTGATCCGCAACCTGCTGATGGGCCGGGAGGCAGAACGCGAATTGGGGGTCAATCACGAGGCCCTTGGCGTCGGTTACTTGCCTGACATGTTTGGCCATATCGCCCAGATGCCCCAGATTCTCGCGGGCTTCGGCCTGCAGCATGCCGTGGTGTGGCGGGGGGCCCACCCGGCGGCCCCACGCTTTGCCTGGGTGGGGCCAGACGGCACGCGCACCGAGGCAGCCTGGCTACCGCAGGGGTACTATCAGACCCCTCTGGTCGAATCGTTGTCGGACGAACAGCGGCTGGCGCGACTGACCACCTACGTGGACGCTTTCCAGGGACACCAACGGGCCTGGTTGCTCTCCGGGGCAGACCATATGGGGCCTCGTCCCGACACGCATGCCACGGTGCAGCGTCTTGCCGCCGCCTCGCCGTCATTCCGCCTCCGCATCGCCTCGCTGTCGGAAATCTTCGAGGGAACGACCGCTGTGGCGGAATTGCACGGGGAGTTGCGCACGCCGGTGGGCATCGCCTACATGCTGCCGGGGGTGCTGTCGAGCCGCGTTTACCTGAAGCAGCGCAATGCGCACGGGCAGCGGCTGCTGGAGCGTCTGGTGGAACCCTTGGCCGCCCACGCCTGGTGGTCCGGACGCGCGGCGGAACGCCCCTTCCGTTTTGTGCGCCACGCCTGGCGCACCCTGATGCTGAATCATCCCCACGACTCGATCTGTGGCTGTTCGGTGGACCAGGTCCATCGGGAGATGTTGCCGCGCTTTGATGCCGTCGAACAGATGGCCGAGGAACTTCTGGCCGAGTTGGGTCACCAGGTGCGCCGGCCCGTCGCGGCTCCCCAGGTGTGCCTGTTCAATCCCAGTGGCTGGGCCCGCGAGGAATGGACGGAGGTGACGGTCGATTGGCCACGCAGTGATGAGAAGCCGGCCCCTGACCACCTGATTCTGCGCGACCAGACGGGCCATGCGGTTCCCTTCCACCTGCTCGACCAATGCGATACCACCGGGTTTGCCGCAGAACTCGACATCTTGCCCGACTGGTATCCGCTGCGTCGGTATCGCCTGGCCGTGCTGGCCTCCTTGCCGGCGTGGGGCGGTCAATGCCTGCAGGTCGAGCCTGCCTCCTCTCCGACGGAATTCGTCGTGAACGGCGGAGAGGTGGCCGAGGTCGGACTGGAGAATGCTCATTTCCGCCTGACGGTGGAGCATGGAGACGTGGTGCTCCTGGACAAGCGAGCGAACCGACGCTACGCGCGCCTCCATCGCTTGGAGGACCACGGGGAAGCCGGCGATTCTTACAATCACAGCCCCCCGCGCGAGGACCTTCATGTCAGCCTGCTTCTGACCGGGCAGCGCCTGGTCACCTCGATGACACCGGGGGACGATCGCCTGGAAGTGTGCTATGCGGCCGATGTACCCCTGGCCCTGGCCCCCGATCGCAGCGGTCGAGGGGAGGCCGTGGCGCCCCTCGAAATCCACGCGACGTTCCGGCTCCGGCCTGACCGGGTCGAGGTCGAAAGCCGCCTCGCTCACCACCATCAGGACCATCGACTGCGCCTGTTTGTCACGGTGCCCGAGGCAGACGCCGAGGTCTTCAGCGAGGGAGCCTTCGGAATCTTCCCTCGGCCCGATGTCGCCCCGTCACCACTGCCGGTTGCAGCCGGCCACGAGGCTGTAATGCCCGAGTTCCCGGTCGGCCTGTTCAGTGCGGCGGTGGGCAGCAGCGGCCAGGGGCTGGCGATCGCCACCGAAGGCCTGCATGAGGTGAGCGTCAGACGAACGGAGGAGGATTGCAGCCTGGCCGTCACCTTGCTGCGGGCCGTGGGCTGGTTGTCGCGCGACGACCTGCAAACCCGTGGCGGTGGTGCCGGGCCGCGTTTCGAGACGCCGGAGGCCCAGTGTCCCGGTGAGCAGATCTTCCGCTATGCCCTGATTCCCCTGCGGCAAGGAACCGTTGACGCGCTGGCGCCCGCCCACCACTTCGCCAATCCGATTCACACCTGGCTGGGCCACCAGGGCCTGTCGCTTTCACCATTCGTGCGCTTCGCAGATCCTCGGATCGTGCTCAGCGCGCTCAAGCGCAGTGAGGATGGGCAGCATCTGGTCGTGCGGGCCTACAATCCGTTCGACCAGCGGGTCGAGTCGGCGGCCAGCTGGCGGGAGGATTGTGGTCCCGTGCGGGAAGCCCGCCTGGATGAGACGCCCCTGACCGCGGACCAACCAGCGGCCCCTACCCACGTCAGCTTTGGCCCCTACGCGATCAAAACCTGGCTGGTAGCGCGCCCCGCCGACGTTTAGGGAAGCTCCCGAAAAAAAGGCGATCGCCCCGTCGGCCGCGGGC
Organism: Candidatus Sericytochromatia bacterium; assembly: GCA_035285325.1. Classification (NCBI taxonomy): domain Bacteria; kingdom Bacillati; class Candidatus Sericytochromatia; species Candidatus Sericytochromatia bacterium. The sequence continues at coordinate 57,778 of JAYKJB010000005.1, read as the reverse complement.
TCGGAGCGGGCGAGGGCAGGACCAGCGAGCCCGGGGAGGCCAGCGGCAGCGGCGTCGGCATCACAGGGACCTCCGTGCCATAGGGATTCGCATCGGGCCCACCGACCATCGGGGCGGCCGTGGGGGCGCCTGTCGGCGAGGCGCCGGGCGAGGGTGAGGGCGTGGGAGTCGCGCTCGGGCGCGGTGGGGGGGGGGATGGCCATTCGCTGGGGTCGAGGTTCAGCCGCTCGCCCAACCGCTCGTTCCACTCCGTCACGCGCGGGGTGATGGAGAGCGCCTCCAGCCGATCGGGATGGCTCACATCGAGGGTCTCGGCGAACCATTGGCCCAGCTGATAGGTGGCGAACATCGACAGGGCCGCACCGGTCACGCTGAGCGTGAAGCTCCGCCAATCGGCCGCACCCGACACGGCCTGCCCCCCGCCACTGGAGAACAGGGCCAAGGGGCCCTCACCCCGAAAGTTCTGGTAGAACAGCAAGCCTCCGAGCGGCAGGCCGACCAACCCACTGCCCAGCCACCAGGCCCAATCCTTGTTGCGCTCCCACTCCCAATCCCGGGTCAGACTCGGGTCGTCCATCAATTCCACAAAGTCGACGTGAAAGATCCGGTCAGGGCCCTGCCGAAGTTGCAAGGGGGCCGGGCTGGCGGACTTGTCCTTCGGGGACGGGTTCTTGGCGTCCTTCGCATCCGACTCGATGATCAGACGCCGGTCCTGGAAGGCATCGATCCGACGCTGGCGGTCGGCATCAGGCTCTTCGACCGCCCCCCAGGCTGCTCGCGGAAGAACCGCGAACAGGACAATGAGACAGAAGGTGCAGCGCAAAGACATCCAGACTCCCCGGGACGCGACCAGTATAACGGCGCAGCTGGAAGCAGGGGAAGCTGAGGCTGCGAAAGCGGGAGGGAAGATGTTACGATGAGCCCATTCCCGGCTTGCGTTGATCGGTTTTCGAGGAAAGATTGCGCGTTCGCACCCTGGTCGTGGTTCTGGCCGGCTCGCTCGGATTGGCCGGGCTCGTCTGGTATGGCTTTTCGGCCACGGCCGACCGCTCGGTTCGGCTCTATCAGGCCGACGCCCAGGGCATGGCCCTGATCCCGACGAGCCGGACGCTGCGCCTTCCGGCCGGCCGAGAGGACTGGGCGCGTGCGGTCTTCCATTCCCTCAAAACCTTCGATGGCGCCGGAGTCTCACCGATTCCTTCAGGCGTCGACCTGCTCGCGGTCCGTTACAACGAGCCCCAATGGGACGTGCAACTGCGGGTGGCCGCGCCACTGGGTTCCACGGCCGAGCGGCTCTTACTGGGGGCCGTGGTGCGCACATTGCTGGAAAACACCCCCGGGGCCAGCCGCGTGCAGATCGCCCTCCAGAACGCGCAGGGGCAACCCTATGCCTCCCAACACGTCGACCTGACCGCCCCACTGACCCTTGCCGATGTCGCCAATCAGCTGCCCGCCCACGCGGCGCCAGGCCCGATCAAGGGACAGTTCTGGTGGCCGAATCCGGCCGGAGACAGCCTGATACCGGTTCAGACAGACCTGCTCTCGGAGACCGGCACCGCGCCACGGGATGCCTTGGCCCAGCTGCTGCGGGGACCGGGGCGGGAGGCCTCGGCCTTCCTCGCACCCTTGCGCAGCCGGGCCGAGGACCTGCGCTGGGGCTCCCTGCGCGATGGCACCGTCCAGTTGGAGTGTGGCGAATCGTTTTCCGGGCCCACGCTGCGAACCATCGAGGTGCGAGCGGTCGTGCTGACCCTGACGGAGTTCCCGGATGTTCAGCGGGTGGCTTTCACGCGGAATCAATCCCCCGTGGGAGGGAAAGCCGGCCCGTATGATCTGTCCCGCCCGCTCACCCGCGCCGATGTGCAAGACGCGCCGGGTGCCCCCGCCGCGTCTCCTTGAAAGGCGGCCTCGATGCGGACCGATCATCGCGCGAAGACGCGCCAGCTGATTCGATGGGCAGCCTCGCTCGCCCTGGCCGTGGCGGCGGGAGCCACGTGGTGGCCCTCCCCCGCGCTGGCAGAGGAACCCGCCGTCGTGAGAGGGGTTCGTTGGGATCGCCCTCAGGCAGCCTACCTCGTGGACGGCAGCGGCCCGTTGATGCCCCGCGTGATGCGCCTGGAGGCCCCCCCACGTTTTGTGATCGACCTGCGCAACACCACGCTGGCGGCCACTTCGCTGCGTATCCCCGGCGTTCCGGGGCGAGGCGTCACGCGGGTGCGGCTCGGCCAGCTGGATGCCTCCACCGTGCGGATCGTGCTCGACCTGGTGCAGGCGATCGACCCGCTGGTCGAGCCGACCCGCGACGGCCTGCGCATCGCGCTCGATACGCACGTGGCTGCGCCGGTGTTGGACCTTCCGGCGGCGCCTTCTCATTTGCGCGGCCTGCGCCGGTTGGGGCCGGATGGCTTTCTCCTGTCGATGTCGAGACGCCGGCCCTACTGGAGCCACGTCTGGCCCATCGGCGGCGATCGCTCCCGCCTCCGCCTGATATTCCCCGCCACCCGCCTGGCCGCCAATGCCCTGGGGTCGGTTGAAATTCAGTCCGCCGGGATCGAACGAATCGCCCTGACGCAGGCCGGCACGGACGCCCGGGTGGACGTGACCTTCCAGGGGCCCCCCAGCGTCCATGTCGTGCCCCATGCGGAGGGCTGGTTGCTCAAGCCCTTGCTCGGGCGCAAGCCGGAGGAGCCGGCCAATGCCCGAAACGAGGGGGCTGCTCAACGGGGGGGCGCTGCCAGGGAAGGGGCACCCCTGCGCCCGCCGGCGGAGGCACTTCTCTCGCGGACATCGCTCGAGACCCCGGCCCCGCGTCGCACGGAACTGGGTTCGCTGCCCCCCTTGCCTGGGATCAGTGAGATGGACCCCAAGGCCCCGCTGATGCTACGCAAGGTCGGCGAAGAATGGCTGCTGACGCTCACCTCCGGCTCCCGCCTGCGCTATCGCCTGCGCGCCTCCGGCGAGGATCGCCTTTACCTGACGCTCAAAGGGGGGCGAATCGCCTTGCCGCGCGATTCCGTCTATATCGACAACGGCCTGATCGCTCGGGTGCGACATCGCGCCGTGGGGCCGGAAGAAAGCCAGCTCACGATTGATCTCGACCAACCGGTGCGATTCCAAACTCGCTTGTCCGCAGGGGAAACCAGACTGACGTTGGCCCTTCAGCGAACCGGTAAAGAACGGGTCACGCTTGATCCGGGCCACGGGGGCACCGATCATGGGGCCTCCGGCGCCAAAGGCACCCGCGAAAAGGATGTCACGCTGGCCGTGGCCAGCAAGGTCGCTCAGAGGCTGGAAACCCTGGGCATCAGCGTGCAGATGACCCGCCTGCGGGACGTGGAGATCCTGCTGCGTCCGCGGGTGGAGATGGCCAATCGCAATGACTCGAACGTCTACGTGAGCATTCACGCCAACTCCTTCGGCAGCCAGACCGGGGTCAATGGCATTGAAACCTACTACTTCAATGATGCGAGCTATCCGCTGGCCCAATCGATTCACCGATCGCTGGTCAAGACCCTTCAGCGGCCCGACCGAGGCGTGCGCAAGAACAACTTTTACGTGGTCCATCACACCAGGATGCCCGCCGCTCTGGTCGAGATCGGATACCTGACCAACCCCCAAGAGGAGGCCCTCCTGAGAGATCCTGCTTACCAGGAAAAGGCCGCCATGGCGATCTCCTCGGGCATCAAGGCCTTCGTGGATAGCCGCGGCAAGACCCACTGATGGAAGCCGCTCAGTCGGGGGGCGTCGCGGGCGGCTCAGGCGTCCGGCGAAGCTCCAGCGTCGTGGGTGTGAAGCCCATCCGCTGATAAAGCGACCGGGCGGCCGTATTGTGGGCGGCAACGAACAAACGTGCCGGCAGGGGCGCGTGGGCGTTGGCTTCTTTCAGCGCGTGCCGGAGCAAACCGCCGGCGATGCCCTGACGTCGCCAGGCGGGCTCAACGGCCAGAGAGACGACCAACCAGTGTCCCACTTCCGTGATGGGGTGCCACTCGGGCTCCAGCCAGACCATACCGCATACCTCCCGCTCACGCCTGGCCAGCCAGATGCGCCGGTCCGGCACTTCCTCGTGGCGCTCCCGCAGCGCGTCGAGACGCTCTCGACGGGTCACGGCCCCCAGTTGCAAGAGCTCGGGGTAGGCTTCCAGCACGGCCATATCGAAGAAATGCCTGACGAGGGGCCTCAGGTGGGGAACGTCTTGCCAGGGCACAATATCAAACAAGCGAAGGCGCTCTTAACAAAAGTTGGGTGCAGTTGGGTGGACTTTTGGACGAAATTTCACCGCAGGAGTGCGCTCACGCCCAGACGGCCGCCGTCGGAGAACCAGCTTCGTGTTCATTGACCCTGTCCTCCACGAACAATTCGTTCAGGAATTTGGCCTGAACATGGTCAATACGCTGACGAACCGCAACCACCGGGTGGTGGCCCACCGCGAAGGCATCCACGTGTTCGACGAATGCGGCGGGGTGATGGGGGGCGCGGAGAACCTGATTCAAGCCTACCAGAACCTGACCACCGGCGTGTTCCATTCCAGCACGCGCAAGCTCGTGGGCGTTCGCTATCGTTGCGACCCCGACGCGCTGGATGTGACGGCCCTCGGAGCGTTTCATACGCATCCGGCCTGCTTCGATGACGACCTGACCAAGCTACGACGCCGCATCGACCAGCTCCTCTGGATGTCGGAGATGGACATCGACGCCTTTCGTCGGCAGCACCGAATCTTTGGCTACCGCTGGCACTTCATCGGTTGCGTTGACCTGGCCTGCTTCCACATTGACGACATCCGCAAGGGCCGCAAGCACCCCCGCTACGTGCAGCGATATCCCCACCTGAAGCGCCTGGTCGCCCAGTTGCGGCCGGAAATTCTCCACTACGACAGGGTGCTGGCTGAACTGCAACCGCAACCGCCAGAACGCTGAGACCACCGGGCACGGCGAGGGTGAATCCGTTCCCGCTCGCTCTGGGCAGACCGACCCGAGCCTGCTATGATCTACGCGTGAGGGCGCCTCTGCCCACAGGGCAGGCCACCGGGTCAGCCGGTCGCGCGGGCGCGGGAGATGACGCAACGGCAATGGAAAAGGGGATGGCGGAATCGGATCTGAGGCTGGAATCCCCGTGCCCACGGTGCGGAAACAGCAACTTACCGATTGCACGCCGCTGCCGCCACTGCTTCCACGAGCTGCCCATTCCTCAGGAGCGCCCGGAACCCGCCCAGATCATCGACCTGTCGCGCTCGTTCTTGGTTTGCAGCCTGTGTGGGAAATCCAGCCCCCATCATGCGTCGGCTTGTCAGAGCTGCGGCGGCGAACTGGACCTTCCTGCCGTGGGCGGCATGCCCCTGATGGACGTCGAGGCCGCGCTGGGGCAGGACCGGCCACGCGGCCTGCGTGCACGCCGGCGGGGCGTGGGAGCCTCCCTGTCCAGGCCCCTGCGCTGGGTCCCGCTGCTGCGTGTGGCGGCGATCGCCTTCGTGCTCTGGGGCGTGGTCGATACCGGCCGCTGGCTCTCGGAAATGAACCGCACGCTGTCGCCGGCTGACCCGGCCGGTCTCCGCTACACCACCTTCGCCATCTACGAACTCGTGCGGAACATCGCCCTGGCCGGTTGCGTCTGGCTGCTGACCGCGCTGGCCACGGAACGTCGGCACCGCCGGGAAGACTGACGCTGAATCCGAACGGTCAGCGATAACAGACGAACACGCGCTGCCCATCGACCAGCGCGCCCTGCGACCCCAGTTCGTGACCGGCGGCGTCGCAAAACCAAGCCTGTTCGGCCTTCATCAGGGCCTGGTCCGGCGGCTCGAGATGCGCCTCCAGCATCCAGACCCGGGCGCCCTGTCGCAGGCCCACAGGTTGGCCCTGCAAGTAGACGGTGATCGGCTCCACGGGGAATGCCAGCGCGTCAATCCGCGTGCATCGGCAAGGGCAGGCCCGCCTGCACCAGCCCGATGATCAGCAATCCAAGCAGGATCCGGTAGACCACGAACACGGTCATGGTCTGAGTCGCCAGGAAGCGCAGCAGGAAATGGATGCAAGCATAGCCGCTGATGGCGGCCGTGGCGGCGCCCAGCGCCATCCAGGGCGCCAGTGCCTGCAGCGCGGCGTCTTCGAAGATGTGCCGCAACTTGAAGACCGTGCTGCCCAGAATCACGGGGAAGCCCAGCAGGAAGGAGAAGCGGGCGGCGTCCTTGCGCGTCAGCCCCAGGAACAGGCCCATGGTCATGGTGGCGCCGCTGCGGGAGACGCCTGGGACCAGGGCGCAGGCCTGCGCCAACCCGATCAGCAAGGCATCCTTGAGGGTGATGCTGGTCCAGGCTCGTGAGGCGCGCGTGAGGCGATCGCCCATCGCAATCAGCACCGCCACCCCGATCAGGGCGCCGGCAATCACCAGCGGCGACCGCAGGGTGGTGGCGATCCACTTCTCCAGCGTGAGCCCGGCCAGCACGGCTGGCACTGAGCCCGCGATGACCAGCCAGGCCAGGAGGCCGTAGGGGTCGCGGGGCGATTCGGCCGGAGGCTCCAAGGCGGCCGCCCCCAGCGAGCGAGGTGGACGGGGCTGGAAGAAGCCCCAGATGCTGCGCAGCCAGGCCACGGCCAGCTGGCGCAGGTCGGAAAAGAAGTAGACGGTCACGGCCACCAAGGTGCCCACGTGCAAAGCGACGTCAAAGGTCAACCCCGGGTCCTGCCAGCCAAGCGCCCACGGCACCAGCGTCAGGTGGGCGGTGCTGCTGATCGGCAGAAATTCCGTCAGTCCTTGCACAATGCCCAGGGTGATGGCCTGAAATGCATCCACGTGTCCAACCCGCCTTTCCAAGCGCCGGAGCAAGACGTCGGTGCCCGTGACATGGGCGCCGCTCCATTCAGGCGGTCGTGTCAGACCACCCGGGTTCCAGCCCCATCATGGGGCTGGACGCGATCATAGCGCGTCGGCGCGAATCACATCCGACAGGTACACCGGGGCACCCGCCGGGTCATAGGCATAGCCGCCCACCACGTACAGGTAATTGTCGACGATGGCGTATCCGGCGCCGGCTCGCTCGCGACCGGTGGGGAAGTCGGCCGCGCCGCCCATCGCCTTCGCCGTGCGCGTCAGGGGGTCGTAACGGATGGCTGTGCTACTCACGCTCTTGGTCGCATCGCTGTCGTCGCCCCCGAAGATCCAAAGTTTTTCAGCCAGATTGACCGCCACCGGGTGGTCGACGCCGCGTGGTAGCAGGTCCGGCTCCTCGGACCAGGCACTGGCGTCCAGGTTGTAACGCATGATGGTTCGGTCCTTGACCCCGGTCTTCTTGGTTCCCCCAACCATGTAAAGGTTGCGACCAATGCCGACCAGGCGCGCACCGGAGCGGCCTGCCTCTTTCGGGACATCCGGTAGCTTGGTCCAGGCCAGCCCCTTGACCGCGCCGGAACCGTCCAGTTCGATGCGATAGAGCGTGGAAACGGTCTTGGATACGCTGGTATCCAGGTAGCCTCCGCAGGCATACAGGAAACCCTGATGGACCGTGACCGCCGGGTCCACCAGGGTGGTCGGGAGGTCGGGCACGGCCGCATTGAACTCGTTGCGGGTGATGTCATACACCGAAACGTCATTGGAAGGAATCAGGGCCCCTGGCCCCGTACGGACCTCGCCCCCAATCAGATACAGCAGATTGTTAATGCCCGCGACGCCAGCTGCCCGACGATAGTTGGTACCGGTCGCCGGTTCCGCGCTCCAACCACGCGGCAGAGTGGGATTGATGGGCAGCCGGAACAAGCCGTCGAACTCCGGCGTGGTGGCACTCACGCCGAACCAGGCGAACAGATCGCCGTTGCTGGGACGCGTGACCCCGACCACGGCATGATGGGCGCGAGGGGGGGTCAGCGTCGGCAGGACGGCGAAGTTGTAGGGGCTGGTATTGACCCACCCCTTGAACAGCAGAGGCTTGTCGAACGTGAATTCGACCTCGGACCTGGCGCCCGCCGCGGTGTAGACCTCTCCGCGCAGGGTGTGTTGCCCGAAGCGCTTGGGCGTGACCACCGAGGCCTTGGACCCCTTGAAATCCTTCACCACGTGAGGGTTCCACTCGTCCAGAATGAATTCGAGGTCGGTCCCCCCCTTCTTGGTCTCCAGTTCCACCCCGTCATAGAGCAGGGCCATCCGGTCGATCTTGATGTCCGTGCCCAGCGGAACCTCGATTTTCAACTTGACCTGGATCTTATCCTGAGTGAAATCGGTGCTCGACGTGGGCGACAGGAAAGACAGCTTGACGGCCGGCACCGGGGTGCTGAGCGGCGCCGGCGTCGGGCGCGGGGTGGGCGTGGGCATTACCGGCACCGAGGCACTGGCGACAGGCTGAGCCGAATCGGGCACATCGGTGGCCGCGGTCGGCGTGGCGGAGGGGTTGGCCTCAACCGTGCCGCTGGCCGCCGGGTCTCCCGCTGCACCCGGCGAACCGGAAGCCGAGGGGGAGGGCGAAGGTGCGGGCGAGGAGGCGCCGCCAGCCATCGTGACCGTGTTGGGCACGTCGTCGCAGCCGACCACGATCTGACTCATCAGCGCCGTGAGCAACAGGCAAGCGACCAGCGAATGACGCCCGTGAAGCGACGCTGCGGACATCTCGTTCGATGGGTCCTGGGGCTTGCGTGACACCGAGGGATCCTTTCCTGGCCTGCTGGTCCGGAGGGGCCGCCCGCCATCTCATGATGGTCGGCCGCGCGGAGCGTTCTCTGTAGTCAGGTTACATTATGAAACAAGGTGGCATATGAAAACTGTGATTTGTTGGACGGGTGCGCAAGATCGCAGACCGACCAGCGGACAACCTGCAAGGTCGAACGGGACAGCGCGAGCCCACGCGCCGGGGTCGGCAGTGGGCTCGCGGAGAAAGCCGCAAGCCGTGCCCACGCCGACGGTTTTCGCGTTTCAATGCGCAATGTCTCAGGTAAGTTAGCTCTGGAGTCAAGCAAATGGCCGCCCGACGCTTCCCGCCCCGGTCCACCATCACGGTCCTGTCGTCCCTGCTGGCGCTAAACGCCACTGCTTGCGGGGGAGCGCTGCCGTTCGCCACCAACAGCATCCGGGCCGCCAAGCTGCCAGCCTCACTGGCCACGGGCACCACCAGCACCGGGCTGATCGGGCCAAAGGGCGACAAGGGCGACCCCGGTGCCGCTGGCGCTACGGGTCCGGCTGGACCCAAGGGGGACACGGGCGGGGTTGGACCGAAGGGAGACAAGGGCGATACCGGCCCTGAGGGGGCCCGCGGCCCGACGGGGGTGGGACAGCAGGGCCCGGCCGGCGCCAACCCGGTGACCGTCACCACTGCGGCATACTCCCTCAACCTCGCTGACACGACCCTCCCCGTGGAGCGGGAACTTGGCTTCGCGCCGGGGGCGATCGTGGTGGTATCGGCTGGGGTTGCAGGCCGCTTTCACGCCCTGGTGACCGGCACCCCCGAGCGGGGCCTGCGGCTCACGCCCCTGAACTACGGGGGCGACGCCGCGGTGGGTACCAACTTCCCGGTTGGATCGACGGTGGGTATCGCCGGTTTGCGTGGCGTTCAGGGTGTCCCGGGCGAAAAAGGAAACCAAGGCGACCCCGGCACGGTCGGCGCCTCTCCCATCACGAACACCACCGCCAACTACACCTCGGCGGCGACCCAGGCCACCGTGACCGTGGCCAACACCGCGCCCTTCATCGAGGGCAGCATTCTGCTGCTCTCTCAGGGGACCAACAAGCTCTACGTGGAACTCAAGGGCAAAACCGCCACGCAGCTGACCTTCTTGCCGGTCAGCACGCCGGCCAATGCCCCGGACGGAACCACCTTCACCACCGGCACCAGCGTGGCTGTCGTGGGGGCGCAGGGGCCCCAAGGCTCCCAAGGGTTGGTCGGCCCCTCCCCGGTGACAAAGATTGCCACCGGCAACGCCTACACCGTACCCGCCGGCACCGCCGGCACGATCACGGTGGATTCCAGCACCCTTGCCTTCGTGGAACAGGGCGTGGTGATCGTGACCAACGGCACCCAGCGCATCCACGCCCGACTCAACACCAAGACCGCCACCACCTTGAACATCACGCCGCTGAACGCCCCCGGCGACGCGGCCACGGGATTCACCTTCAATGCGGGCACCTTCATCGCGGTCGCGGGCGAGGTGGGGCCTCAAGGCGCGCCGGGCGCCACGCCATTCACCACCATCACGGCCCCCTACACGGTCACCACCGCCGGGGTCGTGTCGGATCTCACCGTCGCCGATAATACCGCCTTCGCTCCGAATGCGACCATTCTGCTCAGTGACAACGCCAAGCGTATCTTCGCGCGGGTCGACGGCAAGGCCTCGGGAACCCTGCGAATTGCGCCCCTGAATGCCACCGGCGATGCAGCCGCCTCCCAGACCTTCGCCATCGGTTCCTTTGTCAGCGCAGCCGGCGCGCCGGGCCCCCAAGGCCTGCAGGGCGCCACGGGTTCCTCGCCCATCACGACCATCGCGGCGGCTGCCACCTACACCGCCGCCAACAACACCAGCGCCGTCAACGTGAACGTGGTCGACAGCGCGGCCTTCGTGGTGGGCGGCTTCGTGGTCGTCACCGAAGGCACCACGCGCATCCACGCGCGCATCGATGGAAAACCAGCCACCAACGTTCTGAGCCTGGTCGCCCTGGGGTCTCCCAGTGACACCGCTTTCCCTGTGACCTTCAGCGCCGGCGCCAACATCGCGGCCGCAGGGGCGACGGGCCCAACGGGAGCCAAGGGCGACGTGGGGTCGGTCTCCAGGACCACCGCTGAGTACACCACCACCAATTTTGGCGTGAACGGCACCATCACGGTGGGCAATGGCGACAGCTTCGTACCGAACAGTGTGCTGATCGTGTCCCATCCCACCAACACGAACCGGGTCCACGTGCGCCTGGTTTCCAAGGCCGGCAATGTCCTGACCGTGACACCGCTTGGCTATCCTGGCAACGTAGTGGCTGGAACGCCGTTCCCCGTCGACAGTTTTGTCGGGATTGGGGGCGAGCAAGCCCCACTCTTGAACGCCGCGCGCTTCTCGACCGTTGCACAGACTGGTTGGATCACCGTCAACTCTCCCAATACCACAACCCGATCTTTCACCACCAACAATGGATTGACGGTGGGGCCCCCCGTCACCAAGATCGCTGGTACCCACAACCTGATCGGCCAAAATGGTATCACCGCCACGCCACTGGGCCGGGGCGTCAAGGTGTCTGGTTATGTAACGATCCATGCCCGGTCTGCCACGGCCACACTTGGACTCGCTCAGGTCGAGGTCCGGGTCGGGAATGCCGGGGGAACCATGAATACGATCTACAGGCAAGTGCTGTACGGCTCAGTCAACAATGCTTGGTCGGCGAGTTTCCCCGTCCTGGGAATTTTGGATTACGGTACTCCCGGGAATACAGCTCCCCAGCGATTGGAGGTCGATCTCAACCTGGGGGTCGGCAATAACAACACCGACGCAGATGATAGCGCAACTGGGACGATTAACATCGCAGAGACACGCTTGATTATGGAAGAGCTTTACTTTTAGCGACTGCGTTGTAGCCGGATGCGTTCAGAACGGCCGCTCTCACCAGATTGTGGTGGATTGGTGTCCCATTCTCTGAGCAAGCGGAACTCACTTCCTGGTGGTTCGCGCACAGGCTGTTTTCACAGTGTGTCGCCTCGAAACACCCGATTGGAGGCACTGCGTGCCGGGTTTGTCACGCCTCCCGTCAGATAAAACGACCCGGCGTGGTAGAAAGCAGCCAACCGGTTGACCGGGCGCAGGCCGACTGGCTCGCCCGCCACCTGCGGCAGCGGCCCCATATCGCGCCAGCGCCGTCCGACCGGGTCAAACTCGTAGATTCGCTCGGTGGGCTGGCCGTCGTCGCGCAGGCCGCCAAAGAAGAACAGCCGGCCCCCCACCGGTACCACAGCGGCATATGAAAACACCTCAGGGGTGCCCACCGTTCGCCCTGCCACGTCGGTGAGCAGGCTCCATTTGTTGGTAGCGGTGTCGTAGACCTCGATCGGGCGATGCCCGCCGCCAATCAGCCAGATCTCTTTGCCTTGCGCAAACGCGTAGGCCCCGACCCGCGCGTTGATGGCCGGCGCCCGCGTCTCGAACGCACCGATGGGAAAGCCGTCGCCCCCGATGCGCACGCGCTCAACGGCGGTAAGCGGTGTCCCGGCGGCTTTGCCGCCGAAGACGTACACGTAGTTTTCCAGCGTGACTGCCGCCGCGTCGCTGCGAGGCTGAATCAGGGAAACGCTCGTCTGCTCGATCGTCTTGCGCAACGGCACGTACACGTCGAGCGTCTGCAGGTCGGACGTGCCCCGGCGCCCCCCCAGGAGGTAAAACGTCTGCCCGTTCGGATGCGCGGCCAACGCAAAACTGGCCTTGGGCAGGCCGGTGCCATTGAGGGCCAGGGTCGCCCAGGCGCCATCACCGCCGGGCTTGAAGGAGAAGACCTGGTTACGCGGCGCCACACTGCTCTCGATGCCGTCCAAGCTACCCCAGATCGCATTGTAAGTAGGCGGTTCAGCCCCGTCCGACACCACGGCGTGGTGGCTCGTCGGCAGCGGCATGCCGAGAATTTCCCGCCAGGTCGACAGGGCGATCGGCTTGAAAAAGCGAACCTCCAGGCGAGCCGTGCGCTTCAGCTCGTCACTGGCCTCGAAGGCCAGCAGGTGGTCCCCGGTCGGGACGGGCACGCTGGAGACCGGGTTGGCCAGGTTATTTTCGACGTTGGGATTCCAGTCGTTCAAGCGGAAGAGAGGCCCCGGCCCCGCCAGCGTGCCCAGCTCTCGTCCGTCGTAGAGCACGCGCACCGCGGAGATGGGCTTGCCGTCCGGGGCCTCTGCCGTGAAGGCAATGCGCAGGCCGGGCCGACTGAAATCCGTGCTCGCTCCTGGTTCCAGCAGGGTGATGCGCGGCGTTGGAACGGGGGTCGGCACGGGCGTGGGCGTGGGGCTTGGGGCCGTGGCCACGACGTCAGGTGTCGGCAACGCATCGGGGGCGACCGTCGGCGTCGCCGTTGCGGTCGGCACGACGCCCGTGGTGGCGGTGGTTTTCGGACGGGTGCAGGCGCCGGCCGAGGTCAGCAGGGCGAGGGCCAGGACGGTGCGCAAGCTGGAAGACAACTGACAAACCCCGGAGAAACAGGTATCACGCAGGCCGATTGGCCACCACACGCCCAACGTACCAAGGGTGTCCGACCATTTCAAGTCGGGTACATGCTGAGGAGGCCTGGGCCCCCACTCGCAGGTGCCCGCCGTTCGTCGCAATGGGAATTTTCCGCCGCCCCTCGCAGCCCCCAGGAGAGCCGCCGCTGTGCCAGAATCCTTGATCGAGCACGCCATCGACACCACCCAGAACTTCATCGCCGGTGCCTGGCACCCCTCTGCAGCGAGCCAGTTCATCGACAACCTGAATCCGGCCGACACGCGCGAGTGCCTGGGGCGCTCCCCGGATTCCCCCAGGCGCGAGGCCCAGGCGGCGATTACGGCGGCCGAACGCGCCTTCCCCGCCTGGCGTCGCGTTCCCGCCCCGCGTCGCGGCGCCCTCGTGGGCGAGGCGGCCCAGCTGATGCGCCAGCGCCGCGAGGCGATCGCCCGGGCGCTGACCCGTGAAGAGGGCAAGACGCTGGCGGAGTCGCTGGGCGAGGTGGACCGGGCGATCGCCTGCCTGCAGTTTGCCGCAGGGGAAGGGGTGCGCCTGGTGGGGCGCACGATTCCCTCGCTGGGCACCAGTGCCTTCAACTACACCGTGCGCGAGCCACTCGGCGTGGTCGGCCTGATCACCCCGTGGAATTTTCCTGTCTCGATTCCGGCCTGGAAAATCGCGCCAGCCCTGGTGGCCGGCAACACGGTGGTACTCAAGCCCTCCCCGCTGACGCCGATCACGGCCCGACTGGTGTTGGAGTGTTTCATCGACGCGGGGGTGCCGGACGGCGTGGTGAACATGGTGTACGGCGCCAGCGAGGTGGGCCTCGAACTGACCGAGAATCCGACGGTGAAGGCCGTCAGTTTTACCGGTTCCACCCACGTCGGCAAGGCGGTCTACCGGCAAACGGCTGCCCACACGGGACGCTGCCTGATGGAGATGGGGGGCAAGAACCCGCTGGTGGTCCTGGCCGATGCTGAGCTGGCCCTGGCCGCCAGACAAACCGTGTTGGGGGCCTTCGGCAGCACGGGCCAGCGTTGCACCGCGACCTCTCGCGTGATCGTGGAGGCTCCCGTGCGAGCTGAATTCGAGGCCTTGCTACTGGCGGAGATGCAGCGCGTGGTGGTGGGGGACGGGTTGCACGAGGGCACGACCATGGGGCCGTGCGCGGATGCCAACCGCCAACGAGAGGTGCTGAGCCATATCGCCGCGGCACGTGCGGATGGTGCCTTGTGTCTGGCTGGCGGGGAGGCACTTCGGACGGGCGAACACGCCCACGGACATTACCTCGCGCCGACCCTGTTCAGCCAGGTGACGCCGAGTATGCGACTATTTCGTGAGGAGGTTTTCGGACCGGTCCTCGCTCTGACCGAGGCCGCTGATTTCGAGACGGCGATCGCCCTCGCCAACGACTGCGACTTCGGGCTCTCCTCCTCGATTTTCACCTCCAACCTCCAGCACGCCATGCGCTTCGCGCGCGAGAGCGAAGTCGGGATGGTCCACGTCAACGTGAACACCACCTATTCAGAGCCTCACCTGCCCTTCGGTGGCTGCAAGGATTCCGGCTTCGGCGGTCGGGAGGCTGGCTGGGAAGCTATCGAATTCTACACCGAGTGGAAGACGGTCTATATCGAGGGCCTGAACTGATCGCGGCGCGCAGAACGCGCGCCGCCCGTCCAATCCGTCCCAGCCGCCTCAACGATCGTGGCGGCTGAGCTTGGCCTTGCGCAAGCGAATGGAAGTCGGCGTCACCTCCACCAGTTCGTCCTCACCGATGTACTCCATCGAGCGCTCCAGGGTCATCTCGATGGGCACCTGTAGAGCCGTCAGCACCTCAGCGCCTGCCGAGCGCATGTTGGTGAGCTTCTTGGCTTTGCAGACATTGACGTCGAGGTCCTGGGGACGGTTGTGCTCGCCGACGATCATGCCACTGTAGACCTTGGTGCCCGGCTTGATGAAAAACACCCCGCGATCTTCGAAGTTTTGAATGGAGTAGGCCGTAGCGTCGCCGTCTTCCCAGGCAATCATGACTCCGTTGCGCTGCTGGCCGATCTCCCCGGCGAAGGGCTGGTAGTCAAAGAACGAGTGGTTCAGGATCCCCTCGCCCTTGGTCACGCGGATGAAATCGCTGCGGAAACCAATCAGGCCGCGGGCCGGCACCAGAAACTCGATCAGGGTCCGAACACCGTCACTGTGCATGTGCTGCATCATGGCGCGACGGGTGCCCAACCGCTCGATGCAGGCCCCTGCCGCCCAATCGGGCACGTCCAGCACCAGCGTCTCGAAAGGCTCATAGGCCTCCCCGTCAATCTGCTTCTGGATCACGCGGGGTTTGCCGATTTGAAATTCATACCCCTCTCGCCGCATCGTCTCGAACAGCACGCCGAGGTGAAGTTCGCCACGTCCCGACAGCAGGAAAGT
The DNA here is from genome assembly GCA_035285325.1 of Candidatus Sericytochromatia bacterium. Lineage (NCBI taxonomy): Bacteria > Bacillati > Candidatus Sericytochromatia > Candidatus Sericytochromatia bacterium. The sequence goes on along the minus strand of JAYKJB010000005.1, from coordinate 42,221 downwards.
GTCCGGCGAGTCGGTTTCATCGACGCGCAAGGCCACGTTGCTCTCGAGCTCCCGGGTCAGGCGATCGCGCAGCTGACGACTGGTGACGAACTTGCCCTCGCGCCCGGCAAAGGGCGAATCGTTGACCGAGAAGCGGATCTGCATGGTGGGCTCATCGATGCGAATCAACGGCAAGGGATGAGGGTCAGAGGCCGACGCGAGGGTCTCGCCGATATTGGCATCGGGGAAACCAGCCACGGCGACAATGTCGCCCGCCCGAGCCTCCTCGACATCCAGGCGCTTCAGACCCGAGAAAGAGAAGAGTTTGGTCACCTTGCCCCGCAGGTGAGAGCCGTCCGTCCGAATCAGCACGAGCTGTTCGCCTTGCCGGACCACCCCGTTATGAATGCGTCCGATGATGATGCGGCCCAGGTACTCAGAGTAATCGAGGGTCGTAACCTGCAATTGCAAGGACTTGCCCTCATCACCGAGCGGCGGCGGGACATGTTGCAGAATCGCGTCGAACAACGGAGTCAGGTCGCGGCGGTCATCGGACAGCTCCTTGACGGCGAACCCGCTGATCCCCGAGGCATAAATCACCGGAAATTCAAGCTGGTCATCATCGGCGCCCAACTCGATGAACAGGTCGAGGACGCGGTCCACCGCCCGAGCGGGGTCTGCCCCGTCCCGGTCGATCTTGTTGACCACGAGGATCGGTTTCAACCCCTGCTCCAGCGCCTTTCGCAGGACAAAACGGGTTTGCGGCATGGGGCCTTCGAAAGCATCCACCAGCAGCAGGCAGCCGTCCACCATGCCCAACACGCGCTCCACCTCACCGCCAAAGTCGGCGTGCCCAGGGGTGTCCACGATGTTGATCTTGTGTTCACCGTAGGAAATGGCGGTGTTCTTCGCGAGAATGGTGATGCCCCGCTCGCGTTCGAGGTCATTGGAGTCCATCACGCAGGTCTGAACCTGTTCGTGAGCACGAAAGGCGCCGCCTTGCTTGAGCAAGCCGTCGACCAGGGTGGTTTTGCCGTGGTCGACGTGCGCGATGATGGCGACGTTACGAATATGATGATTCAAGGGAACCTCGTCGGGGCGTGGATCGGTTTCAAGTGCAAGAAACTGAAGAAGCGCAGGAATGCGGGCCGTCTGAACCAACAGACGGGCACCCTGCCATGCTATCGGAATGCAGGCATTTCCGCAAAACAGGCCTGAGTTTGCGGGGTGTGCGGCCCAGGTTCGGCTGTCCCACGCGCCAGCCGCGCCCAGGTGTGTTATACTGACCGACAGCTTTTAAGAAGCGTCAGCGGGAGCAGGGTTGCAGGGCGGCGCAGCTGTCCTTCCCGGCTCCCTTCGTCGTCACCCCGCCGGGGGCCCCGGCCCGGCCTCTCCCGCAAGAGGGGCATGCTGTTTCCAGGAGTTCGACTCGTGAAGGTCACGCTCGAAAAGAAAGAAAAGAACCAGGTCCACCTGGAGGTCGAGGTTGACCTCGACCGCGTGAAAAAAGCGCTGGAGCACGCCTACCGGCAAGCCAGCCAACGGGTGAACATCCCCGGTTTCCGCAAGGGCAAGGCGCCGCGCCAACTCGTCGAGCGGACGGTTGGGGCCGATTACATCAAGAGCACCGCGCTCGAAAAGCTCATCCCGGAAGCCCTGGAGGAAGCCGTTCAGAAGGAATCGCTCGAAATCATCGAACGTCCAAACGTCGAGGTGGTGGAATTCGAAACCGACAAGGCCCTGGTCTTCAAGGCCCAGGTTCCTGTCCGCCCTGAGGTGGAGTTCAAGGGCGCCTACACCGATCTGGCGGCCCAAGCGCCCAAGATCGAGCTCGATCCGGCGGCCGTGGAAGCCAAGATTGCCGAGCTGCAATCCCAGAAGGCGACCTACGTTGCTGCAGACAAAGCCATCGAGCAGGGCGATGTGGCGATGATTGACTTCAAAGGCCGTCTGAAGGATGCCGAAGAACCCTTCGAAGGGGGCACTGCAGAGAACTTCCGCGCGGAGATCGCACCGGGTCGCTTCATCGACGGCTTCATGGAGAACCTGATTGGCAAGAAGGCCGGAGAATCCACGGCCTTCGACGTCACCTTCCCCGAGCAGTATCACGCGGAAAACCTGGCGGGTCAGCCGGCGACCTTCGAAGTGACCGTGCGGGAAGTCCAAGCGCGGACGCTGCCGCAACTGGACGATGCCTTCGCGGCCACGTGCGGTGACTTCAACACCGTCGACGACCTGCGGGCGCACGTCACCAAGGAGCTTACGGAAGAAGCTGAGGAGGGACGCGACAACCTCCTGCGCCAGCAAGTTCTTGACCAAGTGCTTGAGCTGTCCGACGTGGAAATTCCCGAGGTGATGATCAACCGGGAGATCGAGTTCCTGATGCGTCAGTACCTCCAGGTGATGCAGGCGCAGGGAATGAACGTCAACCAGATGTTCACCCAGGACCGCCTGGGCAAGTGGCGGGAAGAACTGCGTGAGGAAGCGACCAAGCGCATCCGCACGAGTTTGACGCTCGGCACCGTGGCCAAGGCCGAAGGCCTCACGGTGACCCAGGAAGAAGTCGATGAAGAGATCACCCAGTACGCGGCCATGTATCGGGTCGATCCCACCGCCGTCCGCAATCAATTGATCCAGAGCGGTGGTTGGACCACGCTGGCGGACGAGGTTCTCTCCAACAAGATTCTGGATTGGCTGCTCGAGAAGGCCAAGGTCAGCGAAGGCCCCATCCCCGCTCGCTACGCACCGAAACCGGAGGGCGAGGAAACCGAAGCCGCCACGGAGGCTCCAGCTGCCGAGTTGGCGCCAGCCAAGAAGAACACCCGTAAAAAGAAGTCTGCGGAATCCGCCGAAGATGCGGCCGCAGAGACGGTCGAAGCCTGAATCGGGTCCTGAAATCATTCCAGCAACCGTCGTCGTCGCATTGTCGTATCCGATAGACTAGAGGCAGGAGGAAAAGTCAGTGGGCTCTCACATCCACATGGGTCTCGTTCCGATGGTGGTCGAATCCACCAGCCGTGGCGAACGTTCCTTCGATATCTTCTCGCGCCTGCTCAAGGAGCGGATCATCTTTCTGGGGACGCCAATCGACGACACGATCGCATCGTTGATCATCGCTCAACTGCTGTTCTTGGAAGCTGAAGATCCCGAGAAAGACATCATGCTTTACATCAACAGCCCGGGCGGGGTGGTGACGGCGGGCATGGCAATCTACGACACGATGCAGTACATCAAACCGAAGGTGTCCACCATTTGCCTGGGCCAGGCAGCCTCCATGGGGGCTTTCCTGCTGGCGGCAGGCGCCCCAGGGAAACGAATCGCGTTGCCGAATGCGCGTATCATGATTCACCAGCCCCTGGGTGGCGCTCAAGGCCAGGCAACGGACATTGAGATTCAGGCGGCTGAGATTCTCCGAATCAAGCGCCGTCTGAACGACCTGCTGTCCATTCACACCGGACAGCCCCTTGAAAAACTGGAGAAAGACACGGACCGCGACTTCTTCATGTCCCCATCCGACGCGAAGGCTTACGGTCTGATCGACGAGGTGCTCACGCCCCGCATTGGTGCCGACAAGGTCCCCATGCCGGAAGCCACGGGCACCGATACCGGAGGAACCTGATCCGATGCCCCCCAAGTACGACGACTCGAAAGGGCACCCCAAGTGCTCGTTCTGCGGCAAGACCCAGGAGCAGGTGCGCAAGCTCATCACCGCGCCTGGGGTCTACATCTGCGACGAGTGCGTCGATCTGTGCAACGAGATCCTCGATGACGAATTGTACGAAGATCAAAAGGCGGCAGACGCTCCGCCGCTTGAGATTCGTGACATTCCAAAGCCCGCCACGATCAAAAAGATCCTCGATTCGCACATCGTGGGCCAGGACAACGCCAAGAAGGTGCTGTCCGTTGCGGTTTACAACCATTACAAGCGCATCAGTTCGCCCGCTCAGGACGACGAGGTGGAGATCCAGAAGAGCAACATCTTGCTGATCGGGCCGACCGGTTCGGGCAAGACGTTGCTGGCGCAGACCCTGGCCAAGGTCATCAACGTGCCGTTTGCCATCGCCGACGCCACCACCCTGACGGAGGCCGGCTATGTCGGCGAGGACGTGGAGAACATTCTGCTCCGTTTGCTTCAGGCGTCTGATTACGACGTCAAGAAGGCGGAGCGCGGCATTGTCTACATCGACGAGATCGACAAGGTCGCCCGCAAGTCCGAAAATCCGAGCATCACGCGCGACGTGAGCGGGGAGGGGGTTCAGCAGGCCCTGTTGAAGATGCTCGAAGGCACCACCGCCAACGTGCCGCCGCAGGGGGGGCGCAAGCATCCCTACCAGGAGTTCATCCAGATCGACACGACCAACATCTTGTTCATTGTGGGTGGTGCGTTCGTGGGCCTCGACAAGGTCATCGAGTCCCGGATCGGCAAGAAGAGCGTGGGCTTCGGGGCCAACGTTCAGGCGGTGGATCAGAAGGACATCGGCGAGACCTTGCGCTCGCTGTCTCCGGAAGATTTGCTCAAGTACGGCATGATTCCCGAATTCATCGGTCGGATTCCGGTCATCGCGACCCTCGATCAGTTGGATGAGGCCGCGCTGGTTCGGATCCTGCAGGAACCCAAGAATGCCATCCTCAAGCAGTACAAGCGCCTGCTGGCGATGGACGACGTCGAACTCGAGTTCACCTCAGACGCCGTGCAGGCGATCGCCGAGGAGGCCATCAAGCGCAAAACGGGCGCTCGCGCGCTCCGCTCGATTGTCGAAGAGATCATGATCGATGTCATGTTCGAAGCCCCCAGTCGCGCGGACCTCAAGAAGTGCGTGATCACGGGTGACCTGGTGGGTAAACGTGCGGACGCTGCCTTGATGGTGGTGGGCGACAAGAAACCCACCGCTGTTCCGGCCAACAAGCCCCGGGGCGAGACCGCCTGACGGCTCTATTGCCGGCCCCCCCTCACCGGGTTTCGTCTGTTGCGCTCGTGCGTACGGCCGGAATCCGGTGTTTGAGTGAGGAAACACCAGCACGATGACCGACGTGACGACGCCTCTGGAGATTGCCAAAGCCTACGAACCCACGGAGGTCGAAGCCCGCTGGGTTGAACGCTGGGACGCGCTGGGCGTCTTCCGCGCCGATGTGGAGAGCCCGCGGCCGGCCTTTGTGTTGGCTTGCCCGCCTCCCAACGTGACGGGTTCGCTGCACATGGGGCACGCCGTGAATGGAACGGTACAGGACATTCTGGCCCGCACCAAGCGCATGCAGGGGTTCGAGGTGCTCTGGCAGCCCGGCACGGACCATGCCGGCATTGCTACCCAGTATGTCGTCGAGAAGAAGCTGTATAAGGAGACCAAACAGACTCGCCACGACCTGGGTCGGGAAGCTTTTCTGGCGCGCGTCTGGGAATGGAAGAACGAAAGCGGCGACGCCATCTATGGCCAATACAAGCGGTTGGGCGCGAGCCTCGACTACAGCCGCTGGCGCTTCACCATGGACGAGGGATACAGTCGCGCCGTGCGCAAGGCCTTCGTCTTGCTGTTCAACAAGGGCTATATTTACCGCGGCAACCGCATGATCAACTGGTGCCCGTCGTGCCTGACCAGCCTGTCCGACCTGGAAGTCGCCGCCAAGGAACAGGCTGACGCGCTCTATCACATTCGCTACCCCCGCGTGGACGGTCTGGGCGATGTGGTGGTTGCCACGGTTCGCCCGGAGACCATGTTCGGCGACGTCGCAGTGGCCGTTCACCCCGAAGACGAGCGGTACCGTGCTTTGTTGGGAACGCGCGTCCGTCTGCCGTTAACGGATCGAGACCTCCCCGTCATTGGCGATGCGCACGTCGAACCGGATTTCGGCACCGGTTGTCTGAAAATCACGCCGGCGCACGACATGAATGACTTCGAGATTGGCCAGCGCCATGGGCTGGAAACCCGTAACACGCTGACGCCAAAGGGGGTGCTGAATGAGGCGGCGGGGGCCTACGCCGGGCTCAGTCGCGAGAAGGCGCGCGAGCGGGTGGTGGCGGACCTCGAAGCCGGGGGCTACCTCGTCAAGAAGGAAGACTATCTGCACAACGTCGGGCGCTGCTCGCGCTGCGACACGGTGTTGGAACCGTACCTGTCGGACCAGTGGTTTGTGCGCATGGCCGAACTGGCCGGTCCCGCCATCGCTGCGGTGGAACGCGGCGCCATCAACTTTCATCCGCCGCGTTGGGGCGAGGTTTACCTCGATTGGATGCGGAACATCAAGGACTGGAACATCAGTCGCCAGCTCTGGTGGGGGCATCAGATTCCGGTATGGTACTGCCCGAATGGCCACGTTCACGCGGCTGAGACCGACCTGACGGCGTGCCCGACGTGCGGGGGTGGGGACCTGGTGCGGGATGCCGATGTGCTCGACACCTGGTTCAGTTCAGCCCTGTGGACCTATGCGACGCTGGGCTGGCCGGATGACACCCCGGAGCTGCGCAAGTTCCACCCCACCCAGGTCCTCTCGACCGCGCGCGACATCATCTACTTGTGGGTGGCGCGCATGATCTTCACCTCGCTTGAATTCCGCGATGAGATTCCCTTCTCGGACGTGATCATTCACGCCACCATTCTCGACCCGGAAGGCCGCCGCATGAGCAAGTCGAAGGGCACCGGGATCGACCCGCTGGTGGTCATGGATCGTTACGGCACCGATGCCGTGCGCTACTGGATGGCGGGTGCGGGCACCAGCAGTCAGGACGTGCGCTTCCGAGAAGAGAAGATCGAGACCTACCGGAATTTCGCCAACAAACTCTGGAACGCCAGTCGCTTCATTCTCACCAAGGCGGCCGCGGAAGGCCTGGCGCCCCCGTCCTTGCCCAAGCGCGGCGAGCCTCGCACAACACCCGATTCGGTGGTCGATCGCTGGATTCTCAGCCGCCTGCATGGCTTGGTGGCCGATGTGACGGCGCAGATTGAACGCTACGCCTTTGCTGAAGCCACCACGGCACTGTACGAGTTCACCTGGAACGAGTTTTGTGACTGGTACCTGGAACTGGCCAAAGGACGCCTCGACGCGGGGGATTCCGTCGTGCGCGAGGTGCTGGCCGAGGTGATGGACACCTTGCTATGCCTGCTTCATCCCTTCATGCCCTTCATCACCGAAGAAATCCACCAGTTACTGGTGGCGCGTGGCTGGGCTCCGGCGTGCAATTCGCTCTTGCGCAGAGCCTGGCCCGTGGCCAACCCGAGTCTTCGTGACGAGGCCGCCGAGCGGGAAATGGGTCTGCTGATCGATGCGGTGCGCCAGCTCCGTAACATGCGAGCCGAATTGCGGGTGGAGCCTGCCAAACTGGCCCCGGAGGTGTTCATCATCCCGACGGAGGGGGACCGGGAAGCCTTCCTGCGCTTGGCGCCGCAGATCGCGCGCATGGGGCGGGCCGAGGCGGTCCGCGTGCTGGAGCCTGAGGCCACCGTCGCCGACGACAAGGTGGCGACGGGCCTGGTCGGGGAGAGCCAGGTCATTCTTCCCCTGGCAGCTTTCGGCGACGTGCTCGCCCGTGAGCGCAGCCGCCTGGAGAAGGAGTTGGGAGCCCTGCGCAACGAACAGCAGCGGGTGGCCGGACAGCTCGCCAATGAAGCCTTCGTGGCCAAGGCGCCGGTCCAGGTGGTCGACAAGTTGCGGGCAAGGGCCGAAGAAATCGTCACGCAGATCGAGACGCTCGACGCGCAGTTGAAGGCGTGGGCCTGACCCTTCGATGGGAAACGCGGCCGATATCCTGGCGAGTGCCACTTACTGGACCATCTTGACGGTGTCTTGTGGCGGCGCGTTCTTTGCCGGCTTCCACTACACCCAGGGCGCCACCTCCAACGTCCCGGTCAAGCAGCCAGTGATGCTCGGGCAGCGTCAGCCGACCCCCATTCCGGTGGCCACGCCGATCATCACCACCACCAGTACCCCGAAGCCTTCCCCGAAGCCTTCCCCCAAACCGACCGCCACCCCCACCCTGGTGCCGGGCCCGATTCCGGTTTCCCTCCCGCCGGAACAGACGGCCTTCAGTGAAGGGGTGCCTCCAGGAGGCTCTCAGGAAGCGTTCCAGGCCCCTTCAGGAGACAGGACGCTCCCCCCGGCCGACAACCCCGGAGACGCGGGAGGGGCTGCCACCGTCTATCGGGTGCAGGTGGGTGCATTCGATACGCGGGAAGGCGCTCAGCGTCAGGTGGAGGCACTCCAAGCCCAGGGCATCAATGCGGTGGTGGTCTGGGATGGAGGAAGTTACCGCGCTCAGCTTGGCGCCTTCAGCGACCGCGCCCGCGCGTTTTTTGTCGCCGATGAGATCAACGCACGCGGCTTCCCCGTGACCGTGCGTCGCTAAGGTGGGCCAGGCCTGCGGGGTTGCGCGGTCAGGCCCAGCCAAAGTGCGCTTGGGTCACCGCCAAAGCCGCCAGGCCCGCCGTCTCCGTGCGTAGAATGTAGGGTCCGAGGGAGACCGGCAGCGGCTCGTTGGGCGCCAGCCCCACGAGGTCCTCCGGCGCCCAGCCGCCCTCCGGCCCCACACACAAGCAGAGTGACGGCGCATCCGTCAGGGTCACCAGGGCGTCCGAAAGGGAATGGCCCTGCGTGCGTTCGGCCAGCTGAAGGCAGATTGCGCCGGCGGGCTTGCGCCAGCTGGCCAGCGACATCGGTGGCCAGACATTTGGCACGTCCAGGCGTTCACACTGCTCGGCCGCCTCACGGGCGATCGCCTGCCAGCGCTGACGCTTGTGGGCTGCCCCATCGGCATCGAGCTTCACCACTGAATGGCGAGTCGCGACGGGTTGAATGGCCCATACCCCCAGTTCGGTGGCCTTCTGGACGATCCAATCGAACTTGTCGCCCTTCGCCAGGGCCTGAACGAGCACCAAGCGCCTGGCGGGCAAGTCGTGATGGCGCACAGCGGTGATTTCGAGCCGCACTTCCGGCAAACCCTCCGAGCGCAAAACCGCTTTCATTTCGCGTCCGGCGCCATCCAACAGCGTGACGGCGTCGCCGACCTTCAGGCGCAGGACCCGCACGGCATGGCGGGCATCGTCGCCAGCCAGGTGCGCCTCGCCGGAACCCGACGGTTCCAGGCGTAGGTGCTCGGGCGAGACAAAGAAGCGCGGCATCTCAGGGAGCCTCCGGGGCGACCAGGCGGGACGGGACCGGGCCATCAAAGCGCTGCAGCAGGGTTTCCATCCACGGGGTGAAGCCCTCGGCCGTATAGAGGTTGCGGGCCGGGCTGTCGTGAGCCACGCTGATGGTGACCGCGTCCAGGCCACGACGCCGAATGTCCGCCAATGCCCGGCGCAACAGGCGGCGCCCCCAGCCCTTTCCGCGCCACTCAGGCCGCAAGTACAGGTCGGTGACGGCCGCCGAGGAAAAGCACATCTCGACCGGACTGAGGTTGGGCACGGCTGCGGCATAGCCCAACACATCCGCTCGGGACGCCAGCACCCAAACCTGTTTCAACGTGGCCAGCTGACGCAGGTGGGACTGCGCCAGCTCCCGGTTCCGCCGGGTCGCGCGCACCTGCCGAGACGGACCGCGCAGGTGTTCCCGGTGCAGCGCCAGCCAAAGCTCAGCCAAAAGCGCAGCCTCGCCTGGCCGGGCGAGCCGGACACGGGGATTCGCAACAAGGGCGGTCTGGTCAGGCATGGAGATGAAAAAAAAGGCAGGACCCGTGGGTCCTGCCGGTGCCGTTCAGGCTCAGGCCTTCGCCTCAGCAGGCGCCTCAGCCGCCGGCTTGGCGGCCGAAGCCGACTGGGCCGCACGCGCGGCGAGCTTCTTGTTCTGGCTTTCGAACTTCTTCATGAAGCGGTCGACGCGGCCTTCCGTGTCGACAATCTTCTGCGTGCCGGTGAAGAAGGGATGGCAAGCAGCACAAATTTCAATCCGGATGTCACTGCCCTTGGTGGTGCCGGTCTTGAAGCTGTTGCCGCACACGCAGAGGACGTTGACCTGGGTGTAGTTGGGATGAATGCCCGATTTCATGGCGTTGTGTACTCCGTTGATGGGGGGGATATGGCTGGTTTCCAAGCAGCCTCGGCGACCAATCGCCGTCCAGCAAGGCTCTTCACAAGGCGTTGCGAGGGCCTCACACCAGGGCATCGGGCGTCCAAGGGAGGACGGGAGACCGGGATACCCTGAAAAAGCGGATCAAAATCATACCGTGAGCCCAAGGCCCAGTCAAGGCAAGGGGTTTTGGCAATCGTGCGCACGAGTTGCTATACTATGGCGTCGGTCCGCGCTCGCCATGACGGGACAAGCAGGCCGCAAGAAAGGGTTTCACGCCGCGCATGCTCAAACTGCTCAGTAAAATCATCGGAGATCCCAACGAACGCAAGGTCAAGCGCCTCGACCCGATTATCCGCCACATCAACAGTCTCGAAGAGGACATGATGGCGCTGTCGGATGAGGCCCTGCGCGGCAAGACGGCTGAGTTTCGCCAGCGACTCGACAACGCTTTGCGTGGCAAGAATCCCGAAGACAAGCCTCAGGTTGAGAAGGAGATGCTGGAAGAGCTCCTGCCCGAGGCGTTCGCCGTCGTGCGTGAAGCGGGCCGGCGCGTCCTCAACATGCGGCATTTCGATGTCCAGTTGGTGGGTGGCATCATCCTGCACCGCGGACAGATCGCCGAGATGCGCACGGGCGAGGGCAAGACGCTCGTCGCCACGCTCCCTTCCTACCTCAATGCCCTGACCGGCAAGGGCGTTCACGTTATCACCGTCAACGACTACCTGGCCAAGCGAGATTCCGAGTGGATGGGCCAGTTGCACCGCGCCCTCGGGCTGGAAGTGGGCCTGATTCAACACCACTATCATCCCGGCCAGAGAAAGATTTCCTACGGCGCGGACATCACTTACGGAACCAACAACGAGTTCGGTTTCGACTACCTGCGCGACAACATGGCGACCTCTCTGCACGAGTGCGTTCAGCGAGGCTTGCACTATGCCATCGTCGACGAAGTTGACTCGATCCTGGTCGACGAGGCCCGCACGCCCCTGATCATCTCCGGTCAGCTCGACCAGCGCACGGATGTGTACGTTCAGATGGCCAAAGTGGCCCCCATGCTGCAACGCGACGCTCACTACAAGGTCGATGAAAAGACCAAGAATATCCTGCTCAGCGAGGAGGGCATTGCGCACGCCGAGCAGATTCTCGAAGTCGCCGAGCTCTATGACCCGAACAATCCTGAGCTGGCCCACCACCTGGTGCAGGCCCTTCGGTCGAAGGAACTCTACCGGCGCGACGTGGAGTACGTGGTTCGCTACAACGAGGAAAAGGGCTTCGACGAGATTGTCATCGTCGACGAGTTCACGGGGCGACTGATGATCGGTCGGCGCTACTCGGATGGCCTGCATCAGGCCATCGAAGCCAAGGAAGCCGTCAAGATTCAGGAAGAGACCCAAACGCTCGCCACCATCACCTTCCAGAACTACTTCCGGATGTACGACAAGCTGGCGGGCATGACGGGTACGGCCGCCACGGAGGAAGCCGAGTTCGGCAAGATTTACAACTTGGAAGTCACTGTCATTCCCACCAACAAGGAACGCATCCGCAAGGACCACCCCGATTCGATTTACAAGACCGTTCCCGCCAAGTTTCGGGCGGTCGCGCGCGAAGTGGCCGAGATGCACGAAACGGGTCGCCCCGTGCTGGTCGGGACCGTCTCGATCGAGAAGTCCGAATACCTGAGCAACCTGCTCAAGGAAATGGGCATCCCTCACAACGTCCTGAACGCCAAGTATCACGAACAGGAAGCCAAGATCATCGCTCAGGCCGGCCAGCGCGGCGCCGTCACAATCGCCACCAACATGGCGGGTCGTGGCACCGACATCATCTTGGGGGGTAACGCGGAGTTCATGGCGAAGGACTTCCTGACCCAGATGGGCCTGGAACCTTATCCCTATGAAGACCTGACGCGCGCCCTGCTGCGCAAGGATACGGACTGGGCCAACAAGGTCCACCGCGAGAAGTTCCCCGAACTGGACGACGCGACCTACGGCAAGATCAAGGCGGCCATCTACGACTTTGTGGATGAATGCAAATCCGGCGGGCGCGAGGTGGTCGAGATCGGCGGTCTGCACTGCATCGGCACCGAGCGACATGAATCCCGACGCATCGACAACCAGTTGCGTGGGCGCGCCGGCCGCCAGGGTGACCCGGGTAGCTCGAAGTTCTTCCTATCCCTGGAAGACGACCTGATGCGCCTGTTCGGTGGCGATCGCCTCAAGGGCCTGATGGACAAGATGCAGGCCGATGAGGACATGGACATCACCTCCGGCATGGTCAGCCGCTCGATTGAAGGCGCCCAGCGCAAGGTCGAGGTTTACCATTTCAACATCCGCAAACAGGTGCTGGAATATGACGACGTCATGAATAACCAGCGCAAGATTGTCTATGCCGAACGACGCAAGGTGCTGGAGGGTGAAGACATCCGCCCCGTGACCTTGCGGATGATTGAAAAGTTCGTGCGGGACGTGACGGCCGAGTTCGCGAACCCTGCCCTGCCGGTGCAGGAGTGGGACCTGAACAGCCTGGTCGCCAACCTGGCCGATGCCATGCCGTTGCTGCGCATGCTGAGTGTCGCGGAACTCGAAGGCATGGGCTCGGATGCGTTGGCCAACCACCTGGTCGAACAGGCCATCAACGCCTACGAGGCCAAGGAAGCCACGATGGACCGCGAGATGATGCGCCAGCTGGAGCTCCAGTTGCTGCTTCGGATCATTGACCAGAAGTGGATCGCCCACCTGCACGACATCGATTCATTGCGGGAAAGTATCGGCCTGCGTGCCTATGGCCAAAAAGACCCCCTGCTTGAGTACAAGCGCGAGGCCTACAGCACCTTCCAGGCGCTGATGAAATCCATCCAGGCCGACTTCATCGCCCAGGTCTTCCACATGCAGGTGGTCTACGAGCCGCCGCCGAGCGCGTTCCAGATGATCATGCCGGAGTTCTTCCAAGGTGCGGACGAAGAAGGCATCGCCCGGTTCGAGTCGCCGGAGGAATTGGTGGCCGAGATGCGCGCGCTGGGTCTGCCCGTGCCGGCTGAGCTGGAAGCAGAGGCCGAATCGGAACCGGAGCCCATGAAATACGAGGAGACCCCCTTCGTGTTCGGACCGGCCGCCCGCCTGTTCAGCCAAAGCCCCGAAAACGGCGCGCAAACGACCACCGCGGCCGATGCGGGTACCGATGTGGACTCCCACTCAGCGGAAGGGAAATAAAGGCGATGTACGAAACCAGACAAGAAATCAAGGCGCTCGCGGAGCGTGTGGCCTCGGCCAGGAGGCATCTTTGACCCGTCCCGGTTGGCGCAGCGCATCGAAGCGCTGGAACACCGGGCGGCGGATCCTGACCTTTGGAACGACCCCAAGCGGGCACAGACCACCATGCAGGAGCTCAACGAGCTAAAGGCGCAGGAAGTCCAGATCAATCGTTGGATTCGCAGCATGGACGACATGGACGTGCTGCTTGACCTCGCCGAAGAAGACGCGGGCATGGCCGCCGAACTCTCCCAGACCTTGGCGACGCTGACGCAAGAGGTCGACAAATGGGAACTGACCCAGCTGCTGTCCGGGCCCTATGACAACAGTCCGGCCATCCTTTCGGTGGCGGCCGGGGCCGGCGGCACCGATGCCAGTGACTGGGCGGCCATGCTGCTGCGGATGTATTCCCGCTGGGCCGAGCAGAGCGGTTTCAAGGCAGAGCTCACCGACTACTCCGAGAACGAGGAAGCCGGCATCAAGGGAGCCACCCTGATCATCACGGGCCCCTACGCCTACGGCCGCCTGCTGGCGGAGAAAGGCACCCATCGCCTGGTGCGAATCTCCCCCTTCAATGCAGCGGGCAAGCGCCAGACGGCCTTTGCGGGAGTGGACATCGTGCCTGAAATCGAGGCGGATGCCGATGTCGAGATCGATCCGAAGGACCTGCGCATCGACACCTTTCGTTCGGGTGGGGCCGGCGGACAGAACGTCAACAAGGTCGAAACGGCCATTCGCGTCACGCATATCCCGACGGGCACGGTGGTGTCCTGTCAGAATGAGCGTTCCCAGTTGCAAAATCGCGAGACGGCGATGCGCGTCCTGCGAGCGAAGCTGTTCGATCGCATGATGGCCGAACATGCGGCAAAGCTGGCCGACCTCAAGGGTCCCCAGACCGAAGCGGCCTGGGGGCATCAGATTCGCTCCTACGTGCTGCACCCTTACAGCATGGTCAAGGATCATCGGACCGGTGAGGAAACCGGCCAGGTTCAACACGTGCTGGATGGGGCGATCGACCCCTTCATCGACGCCTATCTGAAGGCGCGGGCGGCCGGCAAGCTGGCCGAGGGAGTGGCAGCCGGTGACGATTTCTAAAGGAGAAGCGGCGCACGTGCTCAACTCGGCCGCCAAGGTCCTACCTGCTGACCAGCTCGCGCGGAGGCTGGCCGACCAGCCCGGAAAGACCGTGTTCACCAATGGCTGCTTCGACCTGCTGCACGTGGGCCACGTCCGCTACCTGCAGGCGGCGCGGGCCCTCGGCGATCGCCTGGTGGTCGGACTGAACAGCGACGCGTCGGTGCAGGCCCTGAAAGGCCCCTCCCGTCCGATTGTCAGCGAGGAGGAGCGGGCGGAATTGCTGGCGGCCCTCGCGTGCGTGGACTACGTGACGGTCTTTGCTGATGCCACAGCAGCCCCCTTGCTGGAGGTCTTGCGGCCTCACATCTATGCCAAGGGCGGCGACTACACCCCCGACAGCCTGCCAGAGGCGCCCACCGTGCGCGCCTACGGCGGCGAAATCGCCATCGTGCCATTCGTTCCTGGACGTTCCACCACCGATCTGGTGGCGCGCATTCAGGCCCCGGAAAGGAACTGAGATGCCCCTCGTAGATGAACGCGGCCGTCTGTTCGGCCTCGTGAACGCCCTTGACGCCCTGATCACGGTGGCCGCCTTCGGTCTGGTCATCGGGGTGGTGGCCGTGAAAACCGGACATACCTCGGTGCAGCGCATGGCCGTGCGCCAGGGCCCGGCCGAGGTGGATGTCATGATTCGAGCCAACATCAAGGATCTGGGCATGTTCAAGGTGGGCGACAAGGCCTTCATCACCATCCGCAATCAGCCTTACGACAAGGTCGAGATTGCCAACGTGGTGGCCAAGCGCCAGCAGATTGCGATTCCCATCAACGATGGCAAGGATCTGCGCCTCACCACCGATCCCACCGCCCCTTACGCGTCCGAGGTGCTGCTGACGCTGCGCGACGCCGGCATGGAAACGGAAGACGGCATCGTCTGGGGCGGTCAGAAGCTCAAGTTGGGCAACCCGATCGAGGTGGAAGGCTTCAAGTATCGCTTCAAGGGCTCGGTGATCGACGTGCGCATGGTCGACCCGCGTCAGGCTTCCGTGACTCAACCCTGATATGACGGCCTCTCATTTTCCGCCCGCGCTGACCACCGCGGAGCCCGATGCGGGTCATCGGGTCTGGGCTGGCAGCCGGCTGGCCCAGCGCTGGCTCAGCCTGGCAGCCTGGCTTCGCGCCTCCCTGGCGGCTCCTTTGGCCCACAGCCGGCTCGCGCCACAGGCCGACCATCTGGCGCTGGTGATGCTGGTGGCCTTGCTGGTGGCCTCTCCCTGGGTCGGAACCGGTCTTAATGCGGTGCTGGTCCTGCTGGCAACCGGCTGTGTCGTGCTGCGCCTGTTGCATTGCCCCAGGCCACGCGCCCGCTTCAACACGCTGGACCTGCTGGTGCTGAGTTATGTGGCCTGCCATCTGGTGGCCACGGCCTTCTCGCCCTTTTTCCTGGCCAGCCTCAAAGGCCTGGCCAAGATGATGGTTTATTGGGCCGCCTATTTTTCCTTCCGTCAGGTGCTGCTGAATGAGCGGGCCGCCTTCTTTCTGCTCACGGCCCTCGTGACGACGGCCGGGCTGGAGAGCGCCTACGGCATCTACCAGTGGGTGGTGGGCGTTGAGCCCTTGGCCAACTGGGAAGATCCGGAAGCGCTCGATCCGTTGACTCGGGTCTATGGTTCACTGATGAATCCCAACCTGCTGGCCGGCTACCTGCTGCCAGTGTTTCCGCTCGCCTTGGCGGCGGCCGCCACCAGCTCGGGCCGCTGGCGCTGGCTGGCGATCGCCACGGCCGCCGCCGCTCCGGCCTGTATCTTCTTTACTTACAGCCGCGGCGCCTACCTGGCGTGGTTGGCCAGCGTGGGGGTGTTTGCGGCCCTGGCCCTGCACACCAGCTGGCCGTGGCTGAAACAGCGACGAGCCTGGTTGGCGGGCCTGGCGACCGGCGGCTTGGCCGTGGGCGGTTTGGTGGTCTGGCGCATCCTCAGCTCGCAAGCTCTGCTCGACCGGATTGCCTCGATCTTCACGCTGCGCGGCCACAGTTCCAATTCGTTCCGGGTGAATGTCTGGCACGGTGTGGTGCAGATGGTCCAGGACAACTGGGCCTTCGGCATCGGCATCGGCAACGCGGCCTTCCGCAAGATGTACAGCTTGTACATGGTCAGCGGCTATGAAGCCCTCGGGGCCTACAATATCTTCCTGGAGGTGCTGGCCGAAATGGGCGTCCTCGGCCTGCTGGTATTCCTGACCCTGCTGGGCTGGGTGGTACTTCAGCACTTGCGCGGCATCGCCCGCGGCGACCGTCCCACGCGCTGGTTCAGTGTGGCCATGCTGGCCAGCATGACGGCGATCGCCGTGATGGGCCTGTTCGACACCGTCTACTATCGTCCAGCGGTGCAACTCCAGTTCTGGCTGCTACTCGCCTTGACCGTCTACCACAGTGAGCGGCTCAGCCTGCTGCCGTCCCCCCCGTCCGTCTCCGGAGTCCATCCGTCGCCGTGAGCCATCCTGTCCCCTCCGACCCCCGTGTCTCCCGCATCCTCGTCGTGAACTTCGGCGGCATCGGCGATGAGATCCTGTTCTTTCCCGTCATCCAGTCCCTGCGGAAAAGCTGGCCGCAGGCTCACCTGGCTGCCCTGGTCGAACCCCGCTGCAAGGGCATCATGGCCTTCAATCCCGGCGTCGATCAGGTGTTCACGTTCGATGCCAAGCATCGCCCCAGCAAGCGCGAATTCGCGCGTCTGGTCTGGACCCTGCGACGGGAGCGCTACGACATGGCCGTGACCGCCGGCAGCAGTCCCTTGATGGCCCTGCTGGTCTGGCTGACAGGTGCACGGCACCGGATTGGTTACGCCACACACCGCTGGACTTCCTTGCTGACGCACGCCGTTCCTCTGAACAAGCAGCAATACGCCGCGCACATGTACCACGATCTCGTCGCCTGGCTGGGACACGCCCCTGAGAATCCGCGCATGGAGGTTCCGGAGGCCGATCGCGCCTGGGCAGACCACTTTCTGAAGACAGAAGGTGCCAGGGGAGCGGCCCCACGGGTGGTGCTGCATCCCGGCGTGAGCACGCTCTCGCTCCAGAAGCAGATTCTGAAAGGCTGGACCCCTGCCAACTGGATCGCGTTGGGACGTCGTCTGACCGCCCAGGGTCTTGAGGTGGTCCTGGCGGGCGGTCCGGACGATGCCGCCGTGATCGGCGAGATTCGAGCCGCCGCGGCCTTCCCCTGCATCGATGCCTACGGACGCACGAGCAGCATGGGGCAACTGGCCGGTCTGATTGCCGCCGCAGATGCGCTGGTGGCAGTGGATTCGGCCCCGATGCACGTGGGCGTGGCCGTCGGAACGCCCACGATTGCCCTGTTCGGTCCCACCGACCCCAGCAAACTGCTGCCTCGCGAGGGGGGCCATACGGTGGTGCAAAGCGGACCGCTAGCCTGCCGTCCCTGCCTGTGGGACCACCGGCAACGCTCTTGCGAGACCCCAAAATGTCTCGATTATGCCGTGGACGATGTCGAACGCGCCGTCCTGAACACCCTGCAAACGCTCCAGGAGGGAAATCCTTCATGACCGCGCCGACCGATAAGAACCGGATCAACCGCACCCCCGAATTCCTCTTCCGGGCCGAGGCCGACGCCTTGTATGGCACGCCCGTGGCCGAGGTGGCTGCCAACCTGGCGTTTGAACGGGAGATGGCGGAACTGAGTGACAAGATGGTGCTCGAGGTGACCGCCCTTTTCGATGAACACTCCCTGGAGCTGGACTTCTCGGAGGAGAGCCTGGGAGACCTCGACCGCCTGGTGACAGAGGTCTGGCCCGAGCCGATCGAGGATGCCGATGCGCTGGATGCGATGGTCGCCAACTGGGGCGCCTATCTGGGCCAGACCGTGATCGAGCACCTGGGGGGTCAGTGGACCTTCCGTCAGGATCTGGAGCATGCGTCCTTGTATTTTCCCCGCCTCGGCCTGGAGGCGTTTCCACTGCACGTCGTGCGGAAACGCCTGGCCTTGGGACCGGAGGAGAGCCTGGCGGGTTTTTATGAGGCGCTGGTGGAGCGCCTCACGGCTGACGACTGATCGGTCCGGTCGAGGACGCGCGGCCGAGCGCGACGGTCGGCCGGAACGCTTCGGCGTGAAACACCGCCGTCAGCAGCGCGAATAGCCCGGCGAATGGCAGCACGGGCAAGGCCTGGCGCGCGGTCAGCCAGGTGGCCTGATCCAGGCAAAGGCCCAGCCAGCCTGCCACAAACGAAAGTCCTGCGTGGAAAACGAATCCGACCCAGTAATGCCTCGACAGGAGCAAGCCTCCCGTCTGGCGCCAGGCCCCCTCGAAGCTCACGGCCGCAGCGATGAAGGGCAACAGCAGGGCAGCGGCCAGGCAGGCCCAGGAAAGGTTCAACCAGGAAAAGCAGCCCTCCGCCGCCGTGAAGAACACCAGGCCAGCGGCGATCGCCCCCGGGCGGAGCGAATCCGACCAGGTGCTCGGCCGAGTGGTTGACGCGACGGCGTTGTCTGCGTCCTCGGAAACGGACAAGGGGGATGACGACACGCCCACGACCTTTCGGCAGGGGGGCACGGGGTGGCAATCCCATGGTGCGGAACCACCAAGGCTTTGACGAGGTCCGATCTCATCTTAGCAGGCAGACCTGAGCTGGCAACACCCGCGAACCACCCGGTCCAGATAATTACGATTATATGGACATAGCCCCAGATTCAGAGTTTCCCCCGAAAGCGCAGCCGGGACTCGAGTTTCAGGCTCAGCGGCTCAAGCCTTTATCCAGATAAAGCGAGAATCATCACCACTCCCTCGAACCCCTTCCCTCTATCGAGCAAGATAACACGAAAGGGTCAGGCCGTCGGCGGAGCGGTGGCCCAGGTTAGGTACAGCCAGGCCTTCCGCTCAACGTCCGTAAAAGACATAAGACCGGCCTGCCCCGGGGGGCACACGACGCGTCGCCAGCTGGGTGCTCGCCGGGCGGAGAGGGCGACTCGGCTCCGCTTCACCCCAAGGCTGTCAATCGGCCTCCCAGCCGAAGGCAGGTGCTTCATCTGATCGTTCCGATAGGATACAATCGAAAGGAAAGGTTGTGTCTTTGATGGCAGCCGCAGTGCGGATACGGCGTTACCAACCCGCGGATTTCGAGTCCATCGCTCAGCTGGCGGTCGACGCTTCGGCGCAGCCTGAAACAGCTTGCGGTCAGCCGGACGTCGCCAGCGTCGCCGAATTTCAGACCGACTATGGCCATCGGGCGCTGGAATCAGAGGCCTGGGTAGGAGAGAGCGCAGACGGCCAGGTGGTCGCCTTTGCGGCGGGCACGACCCGCCGCGGCGTGGTCCTGATCGACGGTCCGATCGTGGCCTCGGGATGGCGCGGTCAGGGGCTCGGGCGTTCACTCTTCGAGCGCATCTCCGATGAGGCGGCCGAACAGGGCGTGGAGTGGCTGGAAGTGGGGGTACGTTCCACCAACCAGCGCGGTGATGATTTTCTGGAGACGCTCGGCTGTGAAACCTGTCGAGAGGTCTTCGTGTATGAATCGCATCAGCCCGCCCGGGGCGAGTTTTTGGTCCCAGAGGGTTACAGCCTCGCCGACCTCAAGCCGCGCTCGCTGTTGCCCTTCCTGATGGTGATGCACGAGTGTTTTCCTGGCTACCGGCTGCCGAGCACCCCGCAGCGCCTGTTCGAGCCCGACCGGATGAAGATCATGCTGGTCCTGGACCCCGCTGACCAAGTGGCCGGGGCTGTCACGGCCTTTTTCTATCCGGAGGATGGTCACGGCTACCTCTACCACCTGGGTATCAGTGAACCGCATCGCGGCAAGGGTCTGGCACGGGCCTTGCTTGCCCACGCCAGCAACTGGTTGTGGGAGGCCCACCAGCCTCATCTGATCGGTCTGTCGACCAGCGATGACCTGACGTTACGCCAGAAGCTCTTTCATCCGCTCGGCTTCGCCCTGCAATATTCGTTGCGTTATCGCCGGAGACGCACCCGGCAGCCCGCTCCGCAAGGAGAGTGATGGGCCACCGGGGGCGTCCCCGAAGGCCTCAGTCGCCGCGCCGGATGGCCACCACGGCCTCGACGAATTCCCGCACCTCATCATCCGTGTTGTAGAAGTGCGGAGAGACCCGAATGCCGCATTGGGGGCGATGGTCGTGCTGGAAGCCGCGCCGCAGCAATTCTTTGCTGACGGTCGCGGAATCCGGGAAATCCAGGCAGACCGTTCCGCCCCGGCGCGCATCATCGCGTGGATTCCTGACCGTCAGACCGGCTTCGTCCGCCAGGGACATCAACAAGCGGGTCTGACGAAGACTTTTCTCGCGGATGGCCGGGATGCCCACCTCCCCGATGATGCGATACCCTTCCCGCGCCGCGTACATGGAAGCGACGCCGGGGCTACCACCGAGGTAACGCAACACGTCATCGGCGTATTCCATATCCATGCGAAAGGCAAACGGGGCCTTGTGGGCCAGCCAGCCTGTCTGGCGGGGCTCAAATTGGGACATCAGGTCGGGTCGCACATAGAGATAAGCAGCCCCGGGTCCCCCGCACAGCCACTTGACCGAACCGCCGACCACGAAGTCGACTCCGAGGTCCTGCACGTCGACCGGCAGAATCCCCACCGATTGGTAGGTATCAAGAATCACGTAGGCCCCGTGCCGGTGGGCCTTTTCAATGATGGGCTTGGCGTCTTGAACGTAGTTGCTCTGAAACAGGACGTGCGAAATCGGGACCACCAAGGTGTCGTCATTGATGGCCTCAAGAATCCGTTCGGTCGGCACGTGAATGCCGTCCGGGCTCTCCACCAAGGTGACCCGAGCGCCCACCCGTTGCTGGGCCTGCCAGAAGTAATGCACGGTGGTGAAGTTCATCGCCTCGTAGACCACCCCATTTTTCTTGCCGGAAAAATCAAAGCAGCTGGCCAGAATCCCCTGCAGGGTGGACACGTTCTGATGCATCAAGACCGAGCCGGGAGCGGCATTCATGAGGCGACCCACCATGTCGCCCGTTTCCTGAATCATGGGAAACCAGGTGTCCCAGGCCTCAATGCCATCGACTTCCCACCGCTCTGCATAGGCCGCCATCGATTGCCGCGTGCCGCGAGGCATGGCCCCCAAAGAGTGATTGACCAGATAGGTTTTGGAAGCGAGGATCGGAAACTCGTCACGCCAGACGAGCAACGGATCCGCGGCCGCGATGGGTGTCGACGCCATTGTCAGTCCTCCTCAGGGGATGCGGATGCTTGCATGCCAGGTTCGGCCCGGCCGCAGCGCGTGTGAGCGCGCAAGCGCGCGCGACGAGGGCGGACCTTCTGGCAGGATACCTGGCTTCTGGAGAAGCAGCAACCACGGGCCACAGGCCGAGTATTCCAGACCCCTGCAAGCCTTTGCCAGAAGGTCTTGAACCTGATCGGATGGACGTGAAAGGCCGCGGGCGTCGACGTGCCCGTCGCTGGTCGCCGGCGGACGGGGGTCAGTGGAAGGGGCAGCCGCCGGTCGGAGGACCACCCGTAGAACGTTCGGCCGTGGGAGATGCCCCATAGGGCGCCGCTGCAGCGCCGCCCAGCAGACTGCGGGCTTCGAAGAGCAGAGGAAAGCATCGTTTGGTCAGCGTCGAACGGAGATAGCCGGAGCCACTCGAGCCTCCCGTTCCCACCTTGTGACCAATCACCCGTTCCACCACGCTGACATGGTGGAAGCGCCAGAGTCCGAGTTGCGTGTCGAAGTCCACCAACGCTTCGGACAGCATGTAGAGCTCCATCTGGGCCTCCGGATGTTCATAGAGCGAGGCCAGAACCTTCAACAGTTGGTCCCGCTCCGGCCCCTCGGAGGGTTGATTGGCCATGGGGGCGGGAACCGGAAAGCCGAGGTCTGCCAGTAATTTCTGGTAGCAGGCCCACAGCCCCGGATGCGCGGCCCGCTGGCGCAGGTTGTCGAGACCCGACTGTTCGATGAAGTGGTCATAGTAGGACTCGTCGACGAGTCCAGCGATGAATTCGAGTTCACGAAATTGAAAGGACTGGAACCCGCTGGCTGGATTGAGGTGGTCACGGAAGCCGAGAAACTCGATCGGCGTCATCGTCTCCAAGATGTGAATCTGACTCACCAGGACCTTCTGAATTTCGACCACCCGACGCAAGAAATGGTGAGCCCGCAACACTTCCCGGCGCCCCATGTACGCCATGGCGTTTTCCAATTCCAGCAGGATCAGCTTGAACCAAAGCTCATAGGCCTGGTGAATCACGATGAAGAGCATCTCGTCGTGATGGGGTGGATTGGATTGCAGTTGCTGCAAAGATAGCAACTGAGGCACTTTCAGGTAGTTGCCGTAGGTCAGGTCAGTCGGCTTGTAGACGGCGGGTTCTTGGCTCACAGCTGGTCTCCTCTTCCCCTAGATACCCGAAGGAGAGAAATGATCTGCCACTCTCAACAGAATCCGGCAAGTGCGGTACACTGAAGGGCAAAGCGAGCCTTGCTCTCGCGCCGCACTCGCCCGGATGCCCCCTGCGTTGGGGGAGCCGATGTGCCCCAAGAGTGGCAGATTACTCGAACAGGATTCTCCCGCCTCCATGCCAGATTTACTTTCCACGGCGGAATTCGAACAACACGTCGTCAAGGTTTCGGAACGCCTGGAAGGTCTGCGCGGTGCCACTCGCCAGGCTCACGTCACAGGAAGTGTGCCTTACGCCGGCACAGACCTGACGGACATTCTTCCCGACCTCGCCGCCGTCCTGGCGACCCTGATCCGGCAGGATCCCGAGGAGCCAATCACCAACAACGCCAGGCTTGAAGTGGGCGGTCGGAGGCTGGCTTTGGCCGCCATTTGCAGTCTCCTGCTGCAGGGTGACGGGCTGTCTGACTTCCCGGCTCGCTACAAGGCGTTGATGGGGAAGGAACCAGAATGGGACCTGTTCGAGCGCCTGCTGCCAACCGCCATGCGGGAGGCGGGTCTGCCGATCCCTGGGCGCACCGACCCCAAGGCATTGCTCGAATCCCTTCTGGTGGCGGCTGGATTACCGAAGGGCTTGCTGATCGCGGCCTGCGAATACTTCGTGATCTACTGGCGCTGGTTTCACCCTTGCGAGGAACCGTTGGCGCCACTTCAAGACGAGTCCCTGCGGCAGGGGCTACCTCCTGCCGCAGTGTCGCTGCTGGAGACGTTGGCCCCTCGCCTGCTCCCCAACGCTGGCGTGGTGGTCCCGTTCATTCAACAGCTGTGCGACCTGATGGTCGGCCTTCGCACCCAGCCTCGCTGGCGTCTCGACGATGCCTTCACCCAACCGGACCTGATCCTCAACTGGACGGGCATCGAGCCTAAAAAGCTGCTTCAAGGTGACGAGGAAGCACTTCGGATCTTGAAGGAAGGTTTGAGCAAGGCCTGGCACCCCAGCCAGTTCCAGCGCGTGCTGGCCAGTTTCCCGCGGGGTGCGGAAGTGCGCCTGCCGAGTGGCAGCTTGGCCATGGTAGACAAGTGCTTTGGCGTTCCCCAGTGGGGGGTGTACCGGATCGAGCACAAAGTCTATCTGGTCAGCCCCAACGAGGGGCTGGACCTGTCGGATCTGGCGGCTCTGCCGAACCAGGGACGCGTAGGCTCTCAGTTCGTGTGTCGTTCCGCCGATGAGGTCGCCATCACCTGGGATGAATGGCCCAGCTTGGAGCGGGGACGCGCGCTCTTCGATGACAAGCAGGCGGGCGGTTGGCTTTTTGTGGCGCCGTGGCGGCCCGGGGTTCGCGTCTCGGTAGAAGGCCGGAGTGTGGCCTGCCGCGAGGGGGTCCACTGGGGCTCGACCCTTGCCCTGGAAACGCTGGCGGAGGTGGGACCTCGTTTGGCGGTTCGCGTGCGTGGGCTGAAAGTCTGCCTCCCTGAGTACGCCGGAATGACGGTGCAGTTGGAGTGCCCCCAAGCTGAGACCTCCGGGCGTTTGACCTTCGAACTTTCCGCCGACGGCATGGGGGAGCTGCCAGACCAGGCCCTCCTGCTCACGACGCCGGAACCCGGTCACGTCGACCTGGTGCTTCAAGACCATGCCACCGGCAGCGAACTGGCCCACGCGGGCCGCGCCCTGCGCCGGCGCCTGCCCTTGCCCGAGATGGCGCTGATGGGAGAGGCCGACGCGGGGTTCACCCCTCCGTCGGAAGCGCCGCGGATGTTCGGTTGCGGCAGTTACATCCTGTTCTCCACCCGTCCGGTCAACACGGGCGCGATGCAGATGCGCGACATCGGCGTGACCGCTTTGGGACGGCAAGGGGGGTACGAGCTCCATCGTTTGACCTGGCTGGAAGGCACCGCTCCACTGGAAATCTATGTGGACGGGCGGCACCAATGGAACTTTGATTACCGCATCGAGGGGGTCTGGCAGACCAGCGACATGCCTTCGGCGCCTGCCCCGCTGGTGTTTGCTCCCGAGAGCCCGTCCGGGCTGACGGTGGCAACGGTGGACAGTCTGTTCGTGGACGACGTCTGCCTGCTGGACGGAGCCTTGGTGACGCTGGAACGAGACGGGGTTGCCCTGTTCTCTCTGACGTGGGCTGAACTCAACTGGCTGATGAACTTCCCGGCCGAAAACCGGCGGTTGTCGGGGGCGATGGTGCGTCGTGCCTTGGACGCCCCGCCCGAACACGACTTTGCAGGGCGCTACACCTTGGCGATGCGGGCGGCCGGCCGGAGCTTGGGTCGCCGGGACCTCCTGGTGCTGCCCCAACTAGACCTGGCTGTATCCCCCAAGGGGCTGGTGGACGAAGAAGCCGTCTATACCATTTCGGCCAAAGCCTCGGTCCCCTGCTTCCCGGGCGGCCTGCGTCAAATGGACCTGCTACTGGGGCGTCCCATCGTCGATCGCGACGCGATGGAGAACCCGCCCTTCGCTCCACGTCCCCTGGAGGGCAAGTTGCGCTTTGCGGTGCCCTCCGTGGAGGTGCCCGTCTCGGTCGTGCCCGACGTGGGGGGGTTCCGGCTGCTGGACGACCAGGAAGGCTCTTGGGTCAGGAAAACCGTCCTTGGGCACGAGGAACTCGACCACCTCACGCTGGTTCTGTTTGCGGCCGGTGGCCAGAACGGTAGCCTGCAGGCCGGTTCCCAGCCCCCGTTGTTGGAGGAGTTCTATGAAGGCTTCGCCACCTTCCCGCTGGGCAGCTTGTCGGGGAGTTTGACCCATCACGAAACGGATCTGGAAGTCTGCATCGATGGGCGCTCGTTCGGCACGCTCAGCGTGGTGTGGCACCCCCGCATTCAACGATTCGAAGCCGCCAGCGAGTACCTGATCGACGGAGTCGCCGTCCTGGACATCGCGGCCGATGGCCCCGAGGATGTGCCAATTCGCCTGGAGGCGTTCGCGCCCGACGGCACGCGGCTGACCAAACTCGACGTGGATACCGACGGGTCGTTGGACCGGCAAATTTCCCTGGTCATTCCGGGCAGCAAAGATCATCCCGTGGTCACGGTGAAGGCGTTTGTCCCCACCTTGCAGGGCGGCATGGCCGCCGGCACGGTCGAAGTGCGAAATCCAGCTTTCGAGCCGGAAATCGAGGAGCTGAACAACCGCATCGCCGCCGACCCGAAGGCCGCGGAGCTTCGCTACGAGAGAGCGCAGCTCCTGGTGGCGCGTGGGTTACGCAAGGCTGCCGCGCGGGATTTCCAGGCTGCCATCGATCTGGGGATGAGCGAGCTGCTCGACTCCCCTCAATACCAGCAATTCCTCAGTCAGCGGCGCGCCGAAGGCTTCCACGAGGACCTCAAAGCCATCGCGTGTTTCTTCGTGCCGTTCGCCCGGAAGGAGCTTTCCATTGGCTAAGTTGGATACGGATGCGCAGGCGCTCAACCAAGCGGTCGAGACGGTTCTCGGCGGCCTCGGGCTGCGCCGCAAGCAGGAGCTCGTCGAGCGCAACGATCGCCTGCGCCCTCAGTTTCTGGGGACCCAGAAGATGGCGGTGGGCAAGGCCCGTGAGGCCCAGGTAAACGCCTTCCTGGCGCCGCTGGTCGCCTCGGACAAGAAGATCCGGGCGCTGGTCTTCAGCGCTTGGGTCAAGGACAACGCCGCTTCGTTGGGCACCATTCCGGAGTTTCCTGAAATCTTCAAGCGAGACAGCGACGCTGCTGAAAATGCGGATGAAGAAGCCATCGAGGCCGGGAGTAAGGACGCCACGGCAGCCTTCAAGAAGTGGCTGAAGTCGTCGGAATTTGCCCCAGTGAATGCCTATGGCCGACTGGGTCCTTATGAATTCCCGGCGAAGGTGCTGACCACCCTCAAGCCCCCCAAGGCCAAGCCCGCCGCAGAGGCCACCGAAGCTCCTGCTGCAGAGACGGCCGTGGCTGGTGGCGTGCCGGAGAGCGTGGTCGAAGACCTCCGGCGCGAGATGGAAGAACAGAAGGGTCTCCTGAACGCCAAGCTTGCCAAGGCGGAGGAGGAAATAAACAAGTTCAAGCGCCTGCTGGAAGAAAACAAGGAAAAACGGCGCGCCGAACTGGCGGAAGCGACGGACCGGGCCAAGGCCGAGTTGCACACCAAATCCGGCGATTGGCAGCGGGTGGAAGCGCAACTGCGCCGGGAAATCGGGGAGTTGCAAAAGTCCCGCCAGGACTTTGCGGACAAGACCTCCAAAGTTCGCGACGAGATTCTGCCGCTCAAGCAGCAGATCGATCGGCTGGAGAAAGAGGCGCGGCGAGGCACCAGCCAAGCGCAAGACGCTCGCGCAGAGGTGTCGCGACTGGTCGAGGAAAACGGGCGCCTGCTCGAGCGCATCAAGGGCCTGGAGGCCTCGCAGCAACAACTGGTGGTCAAGGAAAAGCAGCTTGAGCGCATGGAAAAGAAGGGCGCAGCTATCATGCTGACGGCCAGCGACAACCTGAAAATCTGGGAAGAGGCGCTCAACGAGCAGGAGGTCAAGGAATCCTTCCGTCGAACCTTCAACCTGGACACCATCCGGGTCAACCGCTACGAGCATGACGAACGTGACCTGCACGAAGTTTGGAAAAAGCTGATTGCCAACGAGCAGGATATCGTCGAGCGTTTCTTCGCGCTGCCTTTCGATGAGCTGACCACCCCCAGTGATGAGTTCCGCGAACTGATCCTCAACTTCATCGAGTTGAAGGACACCCTGGTGGCGCGGGAGCAGCTTGCCCACATGCTCAACTTTGTCGGCGACCGCTTCCTGTCGACGTTGAAACAGAAGGTCTGAGCGGTTTCAACGGCACGATCACCTTCACGCGCTGGGTTCCGCAGGCCCCACTGAGCTTGCCGTCCCCAGCGCGTGATCTGTTTGCCCGTGCTCGTGTGCCCTTCGCCGTCAGTGCGTGGGGCCGTGGTGGTTCTGAACCAGGGCACTCCACTGTCGTGCCAAGGCCAGGATGTGGTCCTGGTCGTTGGCGGCGATCGCCGCCTGTGGGGCCACAGCGGATGCCACCCCCAGGGCCACCGCGCCAGACGCCCAGTAGGCAGCAGCCTCGGCCAGGCCGACGCCGCCGCTGGGAAAGAAGCGCAGGGAGGGGAAGGGGTCCAGCAACAGGCGCAAGTAAGCGGGCCCGCCGACACTGGCGACCGGAAAGACCTTGATCAACTCCACGCCCAGCGAGGCGGCGGCCTGCACCTCGGTCGGCGTCAGGGCACCTGGTATCGCCAGCACTCCGGCCTCCCGCGCAACCGCCAACACCTCCGGGACCAGGCACGGAGATACCACAAAGGAGGCTCCCGCAGCGATCGCCGCACGGGCCTGGGCGGCATCCATCACCGTGCCGGCCCCCACCTGAAAGCCGTCTCGGGCAAGTTGCCGGATGGCATCGACGCCATTCGGCGTGGTGAGCGCCACTTCCACAAGTGCCAGGCCTCCGGCTTTCAGGGTCCGACAGGCTGCCACGGCGCGACCCGCGTCGGGCGCTCGGACCACCGGCACCACGCGCGCTCGAGCCAGTTGGGCAAGCATTTCGGAGGGCACGGATGGCTCAGCTAATCACGGCCAGGCCGTAGCCAGGGCAGGAGCGACATCATTCACGCGGACGCATGTGAGGAAACAGGATCACATCACGAATCGAGGCGGTGTCCGCGACCAGCATGACCAGACGATCGATGCCGATGCCCAGGCCGCCGGTCGGAGGCAAGCCCAGTTCCAGGGCGTTCAGGTAGTCCTCATCGATGGTGTGGGCCTCGTCGTTGCCGGCTTCCCGCTCCTTGAGCTGGGCAGCAAAGCGCTCCCGCTGGTCGATCGGGTCGTTCAACTCGGTGAAGGCATTGCCCAGTTCGCGCCCCGCCACAAACACCTCGAAACGTTCCGTGAGGTGTGGCATCTCCGGCTTCCGCTTCGCCAACGGGGAAATCTCGACCGGATGATCGATCACGAAGGTCGGTTGAATCAGGTCCCCTTCTGCCACCGCTTCAAAAATCTCGTTGACCAGATGACCGTGGGTCGGCAATGCCGGCTTCTTGGCCTGAACGCGAGCGGCCAGGGCGGACAGTTCCTCGACCGACATCGCTGCGACATCCACGCCCAATTTCTCCTGGATCAGGTCGGACATGGTGGCGCGCCGCCAGGGACGCGTGAAGTCCAGGGTCTCCCCCTGGTAGGGAATTTTCAGGCCCCCGCAGGCCGCCTCGATGGCGCCACAGACCAGTTCCTCCGTCAGTTCCATGATGTCCCGGTAGTCGACATACGCCTGGTAAAGCTCCATCATGGTGAATTCGGGGTTGTGACGGGTGGAGATGCCCTCATTCCGAAAGTTCTTGTTCAGGTCGAAGACCTTTTCGAATCCCCCCACGACCAGCCGCTTGAGGTACAGCTCCGGCGAAATGCGCAGGTGCAGAGGCATGTCGAGCGCGTTGTGGTGCGTATGAAACGGGCGTGCCGCTGCACCACCGGGGATGGCTTGCAGCATCGGGGTTTCCACCTCGATGAAGCCCTTGTCTTCCAGCATACGTCGCAACGTCCGGATCACGAGCGAGCGCTTGCGAAACACATCACGGGTCTCCGGGTTGACGATCAGGTCCAGGTAGCGCTGGCGATATCGCAGTTCCACATCGGCGAGACCATGCCACTTTTCCGGCAACGGGTTGAGGCATTTGCTCAAGAAGGTCCACTGGCCGGCCGCCACCGACAGCTCCCCGCGCTTGGTGCGGCGCACCGTCCCTTCAACCCCGAGAATGTCGCCAAGGTCGAGCAAATCGAGGCGCTCCATCCAGGCTGTCCCCAACTTGTCCAGGGAGAAGGTGATCTGAATCTTGCCGGTCTCGTCCACGAGGTCCGCGAACACCAGCTTGCCCTGCCCACGGCGCCCCATCAGGCGTCCAGCCACGCGAACCACGTCCTCGGTGTCAGCACCGGCTTCGAGGGCCTCGTAGCGTCCCTGCAGGTCCGCCGCCGTCACGCTGCGGTCGTAGCGCGTGGGGTAAACATCCACGCCTTGTTCCTTGAGGGCTTGCAGCTTCGTGCGCCGCACCCGCGCCTGTTCCGGCAACTGTTCGAGATCGATCGTCACGCACGTTCTCCGTCGAAAAAGAAGCTTCATGCTACCAGCCAAAGCACCTGAAAGCCAGGCAGGCAGGCATGTTTCCAAGCCAGAGTCGATTATGTTACCCTGCTCGAGCAGGAGGGGTTGGCGCGTGTGGTTGGAAAGCGACGATCTGGTGACGCCGAACCATGCCGCCGAACTGGCCGGCGTGAGTCCGGCAGCCTTCCAGGACCATCAACGCTGGGGGCAGATTCGCCCGTTTGTGGTGATCGACGGTCTGGTCTTCTTTCATCGGCGAGAGGTGTTGGCCCTGAAGCACTACATTGATACGCTGACGGGCCGCCGCGCGGGTCGCGTGCTGCCGAAACTTCAGGATCTCTTCTGACCCGCCCTGACGCGAGGAACTCCTCATGACCACGCCCCCCAATCCCATCGAATTGCTCGGCGCCTTCATGGCCAGTCGGGCGCGTGAAGTGGGCGTCACCGAGCAGCAAATCTTGCAAATGCTGGGCATCAAGGGCGCGGTCGGCCCGCTTGAAGCGCTCCTGTCGGGTCGCCCCGCCGCCGAAACGATTCCCGACCTCGCCAGCGGGCTCGTGCAGGGCACCGACGTGGTGGCAAAGGCCGCGCGTCAGCACGTCGAACAGGCGATGCCGATTGTCGTCCCGGAAGAACTCAAAAGCCTGCTCAAGAAACTCGAGATGCTCAATGCCGACGGCTTGAAGCAGCTCGAGACATACCTGAACTTCCTGATCTCGCAAGGTGCCTTGACCAAATAGGCCAGGCCTCCTGGACTCACGCGGCGGGCTTGTCAGGCATCCAGTTTCCTCGGCGCACGCCCCACAGGTTGTTGCCCGCCCCCAGCCACTGCCGATATTCCGCGCTGCCGGGCTCCAGCACCATCTCACTGACCGGCTGCAGGTCGAGCGCCCCCCAGGTCAGGGGGCCACCCCCCACGGTGTCGTAAGTGCCGAAGGCCAAGGTCACCCGACCGTCCTTGCTCACGTCGACCACCTGAACGGTGTGGTTGACGATGCCATCCTTGTCCCAGTCATAGAACAGCACATCTCCCGGGCGCAAATCCTCGACATCGACAGCGCCGGTCCGGCGGTCATAACCACGCACGCCATTGCCGTTCGCATCATTCACGACCTTGGTGTGGTGCTTGGCGAAATTGTCGGCGTTCAGGCCAGGCAAGAAATAGTTCGGCCCCTTCACATTGGGCAATCCGCCCGTCCGGCCAGGCCCATACGCGTGAAATGCATCGGCCTGTTTGCCCATCGGATTGGGCAAGCCCACCAACTTGCAAAAGTCGCTGAGCAACTTGATCGCGAAATCGGCACAGTCAATCTCGACTCCCCGCCCGATCATCTTGCGCGTCTGCGTCTGCACGAACGACTCGTATTCCTTGGCAGCCTGCTCGTTCCAGCGGCGATCGCGCGGATTGTCAGGCGACGCATCGTATCGGTCGCTCACCCCATCGCCATCGCGATCGCCCGGCCGGCCCACCGGTCCAACAGGCGTCGGCGCGGTGGGCGCACTGGGCTTCTTGGGAGCCGTGGGAACGCCAGGCTTGGGCGCTTGAGCCGGCTGGGCAGCCGGAGGCGTGACACCGCCCAGGGCGGGAATCCGCAAGACCATCCCCACCTGCAGAAGGTGAGGGTCGTTGCCGATCACCGCCCGATTGGCCTCGTAGAGGTCCCGCCAGCGTGCCCCCGATCCCATGGCACGCGCCGCGACGCGGTACAGCGTTTCGCCCGACTGAACCGTGACGCTGCCCTCTCCCGTCGAACGCGAGGAGGGAATGCGGGCACTAGCGGTTTGAACCGGAGCGGGCATGTTCGGTTCCTTTCTGGCAGACGCAGATGGGCAGCTGAACCTCCATGCTTATCGCTGCCCGTCGGGGGTATTCGGTTATCAAAACGTAAATAAATTGTTAATCTTCAGGTCCATCACCCTCGTGCGCTGGCGTGGTGCCCCACGGCTGATCGTCACCTGACAGGGCAAGGCCAGCAGCAGGGCGAAAGGCGTGTCTGCTCTTCCGCTGAAGGGGCAAGCGCAGGCGCAGGCAATGCGTTATGATCCAGGCATGACACTGCAAGCAACCGAAGCTGCTTGGCTGGCGGAGCTGGAAGCAGCCCTCCCCGCCGGTTCGGTCTGGAGGGACGCCGCTCACCGGCTGGCCTACGACTGCGACGCCTACACCATCGAAAAGGGGGCCCCGAGCGTGGTTGTGCTGCCTGCCAGCACGCGCGAGGTCAGCACCGTGATGCGCATCGCCGCGCGCCACGGCGTCCCTGTGACCCCGCGAGGAGCAGGAACGGGCCTGGCAGGTGGCAGCACACCAGCCCACGGGGGAATTCTGATTGGCCTCTCGCGCATGAATCGGATCCTCGCCGTGGACGGCGCCAACCAGCGGGCGACGGTCGAGGCGGGCGTGGTCAACCTGCACCTGACTCAGGCCGTGACGGAAGCCAAGCTGCATTTCGCGCCGGACCCGAGTTCCCAGCACGCCTGCACGATCGGGGGCAATATCGCGGAAAATTCGGGTGGTCCTCACACCCTGAAATACGGCGTCACGGTCAATCATGTACTGGCCGTAGAACTGGTCCAACCCGACGGCGAGGTCGTCTGGATCGGCAGTGAGTGGGATGAGACCCCCGGCTATGATCTGCTCGGCGCCGTGATCGGAACGGAAGGAACGCTCGGCGTGATCACCAAGGCGATCGTTCGCCTCACCCCGGTGCCACCCGCCGTCTGTACCTTTCTCGCTATCTTCAACACCGTTCGCGATGCCAGTCAGGCGGTTTCCGCCATCATCGCGCAAGGCATCCTACCGGCGGCCCTGGAAATGCTCGATGGCGCCATCATCCAGGCCGTGGAGGCAGCCTTCGCCATCGGACTCCCGCTGGATGCGGGAGCGGCCTTGATCGTGGAACTGGACGGTTTGGAAGCGGGTCTCAGCGCTGACGCTGCCCGCGTATCGAGCTTGCTGCAACAGCACGGGGCCGTGTCGGTCACCCAGGCCAGCGACGCGGCCAGCCGCGATCGCCTCTGGCTGGCGCGCAAAAAGGCCATCGGGGCCGTTGGGCGGCTGGCTCCCAGCAAGGTGACGATGGATGGCGTCATCCCCCGCACCAAGCTGCCGGAGGTCCTGGAGGCCATTGCGAGCATCGCGCAGGCGCACGGCTTGCGCGTCGCCAACGTGTTTCACGCCGGAGACGGCAACCTTCATCCCATCCTGCTGTTCGACGAACGCGACCCCGCGCAGGTTGACCGCGTGCTGGCCGCTGGAGGAGCCATTTTGAAGGTGTGCGTCGATGCAGGCGGCAGCATCACGGGGGAGCATGGGGTGGGCATCGAAAAGCGTGACCACCTGGCCTTGATGTTCAATGAGGCCGACCGAGAAACCATGCAAGCCTGGCGGCAGGTTTTCGACCCCACCGGCCGCATGAACCCGGGCAAGCTGTTTCCCGTTCGGCGTGGCTGTGCCGAGGCAGGGCCCAGTCGACTGGGAGGAGGTCCGATGTGCTGAAGGCCGAACTTCCCTCCGCAAGACCGCTGGAGGCCTTTGGCGTCGATGGCCGGCTGCCCGGACAACTCTGGCGGCCAGACACGACCGAGGCCACGGCGAAATGCCTGGCTGAAGCGTCCCGCGAACGCCTCGCGGTGGTCCCGTGGGGGTTCGGCACCCACATGTCGCTGGGAGATGCCCTCCAACGCTATGACGCCGCCCTCGACCTGACGGCCTTGCGGGCTCCCATCGCGCACGCTCCCGGCGACCTGACGGTGACGGTCTCCAGTGGCGTGACGCTGAGCGACCTGAACGCCCAGCTGGCCCAGTACGGGCAGTGCCTGCCCATGGATGTGGAGGCGCCTGAACGGACCACGGTGGGGGGAGCGATCGCCGCCGGGGTGGCCGGGCCGCGTCGCCTGCGTCACGGCACGTGGCGCGATCGCCTGCTCTGGATGCAGGTGGTCACTCCCCAGGGGAACCTGGTGCAAAGCGGCGCCCCGGTGGTGAAGAGCGTGGCAGGCTACGACCTTGGCAAGCTGCACATCGGGGCCTTGGGTTCGCTCGGGGTGATCACGTCCGTCTGTTTCAAGCTGGACCCGCTGCCCGCCAAGCAGGTGCTCTCGGTCGTGCATTGCGACCCACTGGACGCCACCTTTCCCCTGCTGGCCGCCGTGAAGGCCGAAGGTCTCGCGCCTCACGCCCTGACGCTGACCACCGGTCTGCTGGAGGCCCACCACACCTTCGTGGCTCGTGGGGTGTATCTGGCCGTGGTGTTCGAGGGGGCGGCCGAGACCGTCAGTTGGCAAGCCGAACGGTTTGATGCGCTGGTCAAGCGTCAGGGGCTGGCGATCGCCCATCACACCGGCGCCCCGTTTCAGGAGGCCTTGCAGTCCCTCTCCACCCCGCGCCAGAGTGGCGCACTGCGCCTGCGCTTGATCAGCCTACCCGATCGGGTGCCGGAGTTGCTGACAGGTCTGGCGTCACTCTCGTGCCCCCCTGGCGCGCTCTGGGGGGAGGTGGGCAATGGGGTGGTGCGCGTGGGCTGGGCGACCGCTCCCGAGGCACCGGCTGAGTTCTTCGCCGAGCTGGCGTCATTGATGACGCGCCTGCGCGGGACCTGGATGGTGGAGGCTTGTCCAACGAACTGGAAAGGTGGGCTCGTGGATGTGTGGGGGCCGGAACGCCCCGATCGCCCGATCATGCGCGCCCTCAAGCTGGCCTGGGACCCGCAGGGGATCCTCGCGCCCGGCCGTGCAGCGGGAGGCTGAACCGGTGCCCTCACCCACCAACACCGAGCTTTTGAATGCCTGCATCCACTGTGGCCTCTGCCTGACGCGCTGCCCGACCTACCGGGAGACGGGCGACGAAGCCGCCTCCCCGCGGGGTCGGCTGTACCTCATGCGCGCCCTGGAGGAGGGTCGCTTGCAGGCGGGTCCGGAGGTCAACCCCCACTTTGACAGCTGCGTGGGCTGCCGCGCCTGCGAAACCGCCTGCCCCGCGGGCGTGCAGTATGGCAGCCTGCTCGAGCGGGTGCGAGCCGAGCACGTCGAGCCCTCCCGTCCTGCTGGTGTGGGGCTGCGCGCCTGGCGCAAGATCGTGCGGGACGTGTTGCCGGATGCCCGGCGACTGTCGCTGGCAGCCATCCCGGGGCGCCTGACCAAGCGCCTGCTGGTTCGGCGTGGACGCGCCCCGGGCTGGTTACCGGGCGGACTGGCGAGAGCCCTGGAATTGCTGCCTGATGGGCCTTTGCGCCCGGCTTCGTGGCTGCCCGAGTGGACACCGGCCCAGGGACCGGAACGCGGTGTGGTGGCCTTCTTGCCTGGCTGTGCCGGTTCCGCCCTCTATGCGTCCTCGGGCCGGGCAGCCGTCCACTTGTTGACGCGCGCCGGCTACCGCGTCTGGGTGCCGCCGGCACTCGGTTGCTGCGGCGCCGTCCACCTGCATGAAGGTGATCGGACAGGGGCCATCCAACGGGTCGAGGCCAACCTGGCCGCGCTGCAGGGTCAGGAATTCGAGGCGATCATCAGTCACGCGGGCGGGTGTGGCGCGACCCTGCACGAATACGGCTCGCTGCTGCCTGAGCGCGGGGAGGCGCAAACCCTGGCGTCCAAGGCCACGGACCTGGCCAGTTTCCTGGTGCGGGTGGGCCTGCCCGCCCCCAGTCCGCGTCCGGCCGTGCGCGTCACCTGGCATGATCCGTGTCATCTGGCCCACGGGCTAGGCGTGCGGAGCGCCCCCCGGCAGTTGCTCGCGAGTTTACCCAACGTGGAGCTGGTGGAACTGCCCGAGGCGGATTGGTGCTGTGGAGGGGCCGGCACCTACACGCTGAAACAGGCCGCACTCTCGGACAGCCTGTTGAATCACAAGCTCGACCACATCCGCAGCACGCACGCGACCCAAGTCATCACGGCCAATCCGCCCTGCCTGATGCAACTGGCCCGAGGCCTGCAGCAGCAACTCCCGGAGGTACAGGTGGTCCACCTGGCCGATTTCCTGGCCGCATACCACCCCTGAACGATGGCAGGTCGGGCGCGTTAAACAGGTGAGGGGCTTGCCGAAGGCGGTCGACTGGGGCTGGCGGACGGCGATGGGCCGGGACTGGGACTGGCAGATGGCGACGGACTCGGGCTGGGGCTGGGGCTGCTCGTCGGCGCTGCCGTGGGTGGGCGCGCGGGCGTGGGCGTCGGGGGGGCCTGGGGAGACAGGGCAAAGGCGGCTTGCCGTCCAGGGCGCGATACCGCCAGACGAGCAGTATCGCGCATCCCGGTAAACTGAACATTACAGGCCATGTAGAGCCGATCGATGTCCCGCGAGACGTTGGCGTCACGGCGTGCCAGTTCATCCAGCAGCCGCAAGGCCCCGTCGGCCCGGTCACCTTCCTGCGTCCAGTCACCCAGCGGCACCGACACCGAATAGGGGTCAAAGCTGAGCCCGGCCGGCAACCCGCCTTCAAGCAGCCGACGAAGGCGCAGGAGCAGCGGCTCAACATCCCCATCGCGGATGGCGTTGAACGTCGCCAGATTCTCACTGCGCTGGCGGAACCTCAGGACCTCTCGCACCACCAGGGTCGAGGCCAGGTCGACCGTGACGCCTTCACGCGACCGGGTCCAGCCAAACATCCGGAAGGTGCGCCCGCCGACGTGAGCCCGCACGTCCAGGAAAGGCGTGGTCGAGGGCGAGACGAAGCGCAGGCTGAAACGACCGGCCTCATCCGTGTAGGCGCCAGGATTGCCGCCTGCCCAGTTGAAATCAGGCCCTAGCGGACTTACCAGGGCATCTTGGAGCGGCTTCTCGACGGTCATTTGCTGCAATCGAAAGGCCAGCACCGCCACCGGCA
The DNA here is from genome assembly GCA_035285325.1 of Candidatus Sericytochromatia bacterium. Lineage (NCBI taxonomy): Bacteria > Bacillati > Candidatus Sericytochromatia > Candidatus Sericytochromatia bacterium. The sequence continues at coordinate 5,645 of JAYKJB010000005.1, read as the reverse complement.
GCAGGGCGATGCGCGCCTCCAAAACGTCAAAACGTTCAGCTCTGACGACCGCCGCGTTGGGCGCCAATGAGCCCAGCGCGAGCGCCTTGCCGGAAAGGACTTCCCCGGTGCGCAGGGTCATCACGCGTTCGAGCGGCCTGAGGCGAGGCGAGGCCGTGGAGACAGACAGACTGGCCGCCACCGTCGGCGTGGCCGATTGAGGCAACACAGGCGCCGGGGCGACCGAGGGCGGCGAGCAAGCGGCGATTCCGACCACGGCAGCGGGAACAAGCCAGCGATTCCAGGCACCCGCAGGAGCTGTCAATATGTGCATGATCCCGTCAACGGAGGCCCCACGCGCGCTTCCTGCAGGACTGCCCTGAGGGCCTGAAGCCACGCGGGCTATATACCCGCCAGAAGCAGCCTCTCGGGGCGGGGAACGCCGTGAAATTGAGCCCGCTCGGGGCCACCAAGACGAGGGCGAGCCTGGCTTCACCGGCTGGAACCACCAGCAAGTGCTCCAAGCTGCCTACGCGTGGCGTGCCGAGGCCGTGGAGTCAGGCCTCAGCCAGAGACCACCAGATTGACCAGGCGTCCCGGCACCACGACTTCCTTGACGATCGCCTTGCCGTCGAGAAATTCGGCCACCGCCGCCTTGCCCTGGCTCAACACCGCTTCCTTCTCCGCCTCGGCCGGCACCACGATGCGCGCGCGCAACTTGCCGTTGACCTGAACCGCCAATTCCACTTCGGCATCGCGGGTGAGGGCCTCGTCGTAAGCCGGCCAGGGGGCGTAAGCCAACGACCCGACGTGCCCCATGCGGACCCACAATTCCTCCGCCAGATGGGGCGCGAAGGGGGCCAGCAGCAGCACAAAGGCCTCCATGTCGGCCCGCGGCAGGTGTTCCGCCTTGTTGGCCTCGTTGAGCAGAATCATCATCTGACTGATAGCGGTGTTGAACCGCAAGCCCTCGATATCACTGCCCACCTTCTTGATGGTCTTGTGCAACAGGCGCGTCAGGTCGACGTTTTGCACCTCGGCGATCGCCGGATTGAGCGAGCCGTCCTCCGCGATGAACAGGCGCCAGACCCGCTGCAGGAAGCGGAACAGCCCTTCCACCCCGGTATTGCTCCAGGGTTTGGTCGCCTCCAGTGGCCCCATGAACATTTCATAGAGGCGCAGCGTGTCTGCCCCGTACTTGGCCACGATGTGATCGGGGTTGACCACGTTGCCGCGCGACTTGGACATCTTCTCGTTGTTCTCACCGAGAATCATCCCCTGGTTGAACAGCTTCTGGAAGGGTTCCTCGGTCGTGACCAGGCCACAATCGAACAGCACCTTGTGCCAGAAGCGGGCATACAGCAGATGCATCACGGCGTGTTCGGCTCCACCGATGTACAGATCGACCGGCAGCCAGGCCGCCAGCTTGTCCTCGGCCGCGAAGGCTTCCGTGTTGCGCGGGTCAATGAAGCGGAGGTAGTACCAGCAACTGCCGGCCCACTGCGGCATGGTGTTGGTTTCGCGCGAGGCCTCCCCCACCTTCAGCCAATCGCCGGCGTTCACCAGCGGGCTCTCGCCCGTGCCCGAGGGCGTGATCGCGTCCAGGTGCGGCAGTGTCAGCGGCAACTCGTCCTCGGCCAGTGCCGTGATGCGTCCGTCGGGCTGATGGAGCACCGGGATCGGTTCTCCCCAGTAGCGCTGGCGGCTGAAAATCCAGTCGCGCAGGCGATAGGTGACCTTGCCCCGGCCAGCCCCGCGTTCCTCCAGCCAAGCCACCATGCGGGATTTGGCCGCCGAGTTGTCGAGGCCGTCGAGCGGACCGGAATCCAGATGCCGGCCATCGCCGGTGAAGGCGGCCTCGTCGAGGTTTCCTCCTTCGATCACGCGACGCAGGGGCAGGCCCACCGCTCGGGCGAACTCCCAGTCGCGCTGATCGTGCGCCGGCACGGCCATGACGGCGCCCGTGCCGTAGGTGGCCAGCACGTAGTCAGCGATCCAGACGGGGATGGCTTCGCCGTTGGCCGGGTTGATCGCCATGGCGCCCGTGAAGGCACCGGTCTTTTCTTTGGCCAGATCGGTGCGTTCCAGGTCGCTCTTGCGGGCGGCCGCCTGGCGATAGGCGTCGATCGCCTCGCGCTGCGCGGGCGTGGTGATGGCATCGACCAAGGGGTGTTCGGGCGCCAGGACGCAGTAGGTGGCGCCGAACAGGGTGTCGGGACGGGTGGTGAAGACCGTGAAGCCGTCCTCGCGCCCTTGCAGCGTGAAGTCGATCTCGGCGCCCTCGGAGCGCCCGATCCAGTGGCGCTGCATCTCCTTGATGTTCTCGGGCCAGTCGAGGCCTTCCAGGCCGCTCAGCAGGCGTTCCGCGTAAGCCGTGATGCGCAGCACCCACTGCCGGATCATGCGGCGCTCAACCGGGTGCCCCCCCACCTCGGACTTTCCGTCCACGACCTCCTCGTTGGCCAGCACCGTCCCCAGCGCAGGACACCAGTTCACAGGCATCTCGGCCTCGTAGGCCAGGCCCCGTTCGAACAGCTTCAGGAAGATCCATTGGGTCCAGCGATAGTAGTCCGGATCAGCCGTCGAGACTTCTCGGTCCCAGTCGTACGAAAGGCCCAGCGACTTGATCTGGCGACGGAAGTTGTCGATGTTCTTGCGCGTGATGACGGCCGGGTGGATCCCGGTCTTGATGGCATACTGCTCGGCCGGCAGGCCAAAGGCATCCCAGCCCATGGGATGCAGCACGTCGAAGCCCTTCATGCGCTTGTAGCGGGCCACGATGTCAGTGGCGGTGTACCCCTCCGGATGCCCCACGTGCAGCCCGTCCCCCGAGGGGTAGGGAAACATATCAAGCACGTAGTACTTGGGCTTGGTCGGCAGGTCCGGCGTCTTGAAGGTCTTGTGGGCGTCCCAGTACTGCTGCCATTTGGGCTCGATCGCGATGGGGTCGTATTTGGCCATGGGAAAAGTCTCCAAGGGGGCTTCGATGGGTCATGCTAGCAGGTTTTGGGAAACGATACGGCGACATATTTCCTGATAACAAATGTTATCGATTATATTCGCCGTAGACTCTCGCTTCATCTCAGTGCCATCTTCACGGCGGGCAGAAATGCCCTTGATCATCCAAGGGGGCACACACGGTTCAGCCGGTCCTTTGATAAATCCGAAGGCCGACCCTGGCGATATGAGCGAGCAAGGGCGGATGGTCGATCGTCTCAAGCGCCAGAACATCGAAGCGCCAGGGCAGGGGCAGGGACTCAAGTTGCTGTGCGATGCGCTCAGTCTCGAGGGGTTCCCTGATGCCCTCCAGCGCGAGATCGATGTCCGAACGCGGCGTGGCGCAGCCCTTGGCTCGCGAGCCGAACAGGATGGCTCCGGTGACGGTGGGGAACTGGGTTAGTACCCCTCGAATCTGATCCAGGTGCTGCTCGGACAGCCCGGTCCCATCGGTCACGGCTGATCGTACCGCGCGCCGAGCCAGGCGTGGAGCCCCTCGAAGGCATCCAGATAGCGATCTCGGATGGCCTGCACGGCCTGCTCGAAGGTCACCTGCCGGTAGGTGTGCGACAGCAAGTTCCGGTGATCGAGCATGTCAATCCAGACCTGCCCATCTGCCAGAATTTTGGCGGCGTAGCCTTCTTTTACGACATTTTTTGGGGTGACGGGTTCGAACATGGCACCCTGGGCCTCCATGTAATCCTTGAGGGTCTTCCAGGCCAGCTCGAGCACGTACTCGAAGCGCTGGACCGTGCCCTCTCGCTCCAGGGCAGACAATGACTCAGGCGCGCGCTGCAACGGTTCTCGCAGCAGCACAAGCGCCCGTGAAAAGTTGTCGAATCGTTGTTTCCAGCGAATGTCCAGGTCCAAAACCGACCTCCAGCCCTCGCACGGCGGCCACCCACACGGAACGCGGAGCAATTGCCTCAGGCCATGGTAGCGCAAGCAACACGACACGAGGCAAACGCCCACACGCTTTTCTTGAGGGAATCTCATTCCAAGCCGCACGAACCAGCGGGTCCGATGGGGCAGCAGCTGGGGCTGCCCGGGGTCGGCGAGGCCGAGGCTCATTCCCGGAAGGCATGGTCCGAGAATGACACCGCCCACCACCCAAGCACGAGTTCCAACGTCCAGACACTCGGCCGATCTCTTGGAGCGGGCTCATCCGCAACCTCCGATTATCTGAACTGGAATCACAAGCCGTGCAGGGCACCACCCCCAAAAAAGCTGGAAACCCGCATGAAATCGTTCACCCTTCGCGCCTTCCCAGATAATATCTCTTATCTGGCCCATGGAGTCGCAGGCGGACCCTTAGCGTCCCGGCGGCGGAGGGCTCACCTCTAGCGAGCCATGTGGTCCTCAGTGGGCAAGGGCTCACGTCCGGCGAGCCGCCAGCCTGGCCCGTGGCCCCACTCCGTCGTGGCCGGGTTTGCCTGACGCCGCCTCAGCATCGAGATGCAGAGGGGCGGCAGGCCCGCGCGGCCGCCCGTCGAGCAGGCGTCAGCCTCGCAGCGCCCGCCCGGCGTTAAGGCGTCCGTGGCCGAAGATCGGGTCGAAGCCGGGCGCGCCCAAGTCGTCGCTGGTGGCTTCCAGCCTGGCTCGCACCTGCGCGGGAGACCAGTCGGGGTGGCGATCGCGCAGCAGGGCCGCCACTCCGGCCACACAGGGCGTGGCCATGGAGGTGCCGCTCTTCAAACCGTAGCCCGCCGGGCCGGGCAGGGTCGAGAGGATCGCATCGCCCGGCGCGCAGAGCGAAATCCAGGCGCCTCGGTTGGAGAAGCCGCACACCGCATCGGCGGCGTCGGTTGCCCCCACGGCCAGCACCCCCGCATTGGCGGCCGGATAGGAGGGCCGCAAACCGCCTTCATTGCCCATGGCTGCCACCAGCAAAACCCCGCGGGCCTGCGCATAACGCACGGCGTCGTCAATCACGGGCACGGCCTCGGGGCCCCCCAAGCTCAGACTGATCACCGAGGCGCCCTGGTCGGTTGCGTGAATGATGCCCGCCGCCACCGCCGCATCGCTGCCGGCGCCGTTGTCCCCCAGCACCCGTTCGGCCAGCAGCCGCACGCCCGGCGCCTGCCCCACGATACCGACGCCGTTGTTGGCCGTGGCGGCAGCAATACCGGCACAATGCGTGCCATGTCCGTTGCGGTCCATCGGGTCGCCATCCAGGTTGACGTAGTCCTCGCCTTTCACCACGCGGGTGGCTGCCCCCGTCGCCTCTCGAAAGTCGGGATGGCGGTAATCGACGCCCGTGTCGACGATCGCCAGGGTCGTGCGAGCCGAGCCAGTGGTCACCGCGTGCGCGCCGGGCGTGTCGACGCGCGCGAGGGCATACTGCACCGACGCCTGAGGATCGTTGTACGGAGCGGAGCCGACCCTGCGACCAGCCGTTCCCAGGGCCCGCAGGGTGCGGCTGGGCAGCACGGCCACGACCCCGGGCTCCGCCAGCAGGGCGGCGCGGAAGCCGTCGCCCTGCGACGGGACGCGCGCCCAGTCAATCCGGGCCAGCGCCCGATCGAGCGACGACTCGGTGGCAGGGTTGCCGGCTGCCAGTCGCGCGCGCAAGCGTGCCGCCGACACGGGCCTCGCCAGCTTGACCATCAGGGCCTCGGGTTGCGCCTTCGCGCCCAGTGGGCCGAAAGGCGACGAGGGTGCGGCGGCGA
>JAYKJB010000004.1 GCA_035285325.1 Candidatus Sericytochromatia bacterium | reverse complement strand
GTTCCCCGAGGGTCACGACCAGGTCAGCCCGCCACTCGACGGGCACGGCATCGACGATCGCCGTCTCGACCACCCGGGCGGGGCTGGCCGTGGGGACTTCCACGCCGTGCAGGCGCAGCAGGTCGGCGACCAGTTGCGGGGCCTCGCGGCAGACCTCGACCAGGTACTCGTGGCGGGGGGACGGCATGCCGGACTATCGCCGGAGAGGGCCGTGGGCTGACTGTCATCGGCGCTGTATCAGCGCAAACGGCCCCTGAACACGGAACCAGCGCGAGCCTTGCATCGCGTCGTGACGCCAAAAAAAAAGCGCCGCACTCGGGGGTGCGGCGCCATCGGGGCAGCGGTCAGACCGCCGCGGCCAGGCCCAGCTTGGACTTGAGGTTTTCGTCGATCTTGTCCAGGAATTCCTGGGTGTTCAGCCAGGGCTGGTCCTTGCTGATCAGGAGCGCCAGGTCCTTGGTCATGTGGCCGGCTTCGACCGTCTCGACGCAGACCTGCTCCAGCGCGGTGGCGAATTCGGCCAGCTCAGGGGTGCCGTCGAACTGGGCGCGGTAGTAGAGGCCACGCGTCCAGGCGAAGATCGAGGCGATCGGGTTGGTCGAGGTGGCCTTGCCCTTCTGGTGCTCGCGGTAGTGCCGCGTGACGGTGCCGTGGGCCGCTTCCGATTCGACCGTCTTGCCGTCGGGGCTCAGCAGCACCGAGGTCATCAGGCCCAGCGAGCCGAAGCCCTGCGCCACCGTGTCCGACTGCACGTCGCCGTCATAGTTCTTGCAGGCCCACACGAAGCCGCCTTCCCACTTGAGCGCCGCAGCCACCATGTCGTCGATCAGGCGGTGCTCGTAGGTCAGGCCGTGCTCGTCGAAGCGGGCTTTGAACTCCGCGTCGAAGATCTCCTGGAAGATGTCCTTGAAGCGGCCGTCGTAGGCCTTCAGGATGGTGTTCTTGGTCGACAGGTAGACCGGCCACTTCTTCTGCAGGCCGTAGTTGAATGAGGCCCGGGCGAAGCCGCGGATCGAGTCGTCATAGTTGTACATGCCCATCGCGATGCCGGAGCCAGGGAACTTGGTGATTTCCCGCTCGATCACCTGACCGTCCTCGCCGACGAACTTGATCGTCAGGGTGCCGGGGCCGGGCACCTTGAAGTCGGTGGCGCGGTACTGGTCGCCGTGGGCGTGGCGGCCGATCACGATCGGCTTCGTCCAGCCCGGCACCAGACGCGGCACGTTGTTGCAGATGATCGGCTCGCGGAAGACGGTGCCGTCGAGGATGTTGCGGATCGTGCCATTGGGCGACTTCCACATCTGCTTGAGATTGAATTCCTTGACGCGCGCTTCATCCGGCGTGATGGTGGCGCACTTCACGCCCACGCCGTACTGCTTGATGGCGTGCGCGGCGTCGATCGTGACCTGGTCGTTGGTGGCATCGCGGTGCTCGATGCCGAGGTCGAAATATTTCAGCTCGATATCGAGATAGGGCAGGATCAGCTTCTCGCGGATGAACTGCCAGATGATGCGGGTCATTTCGTCGCCGTCGAGCTCGACGACCGGATTGAGCACTTTGATCTTTTTCATCGAAAACCGTCTCCGTTTCCAGGGCGGGCCCCGGCGCGGGGCCTCTGCGCGCACGCGCGGGCGGGGCCACCGGCCCTCGTCCGCTGCGACCGAGCGAACCTCCCGCCTGCAACCCGGGGGCATTGTACACCACCCGGCCGCTGCTTCGGGCCGCCTGGTGTCTGGTATGATGGGCGTGATGAGCTTTCAAGTTTTCGCCCGTCGGGCCGTCGCTTCCGCCCTCCTCTCCGCCGTGGCCGCCACGCTCGGCTGCTCCGCCATCAGCGGCGGGCCGCAGAACGATCCGGGCGTGGTCGGGGCGCGTCCGACCGGCTACGTCTACACCACGCTCTACAACAAGGGTGCGGTGCTGGAAATCAACACGGTGCAGTCGCGCGTGGACCAGGACCCGATCCTGGTCGGCAACGGCCCGCGTGGTCTGACAATGGACCCTCGCGGACGTCAGCTGTACCTGTACGTGGTCTGTGAATTGGGCAACACCGTGGCCGTGGTGGACCGGCGCAATCGCCTGGTCAACCGCACCATCGCGGTGGGCAGCCGGCCCTATGCCATGGCGATCGCCCCCTCCGGCTCCCGCGGCTTCGTCACCAACACCGACGAGGACACCGTCTCGGTGATCGACATTCCCACCAACACGGTCGTGCAGACGGTCCTGCTCTCGACGCCCATCACCAATCCGGGCGGCCTGCCCCCTCAGGGGGGCACCAACCAGGGCCAGCGCCTGCGTCCCAAGGGGATTGCCACCAATGCCACCGGTTCGCAGGTCTATGTGGCCTGCGAGGGCGGCTTCCTCTGCATCCTGCAAGGCAATCCGGGCAGTGGCGCGCCCACCACCGGGGCGGGTGGCGCGGTCGGGCAGATTGCCAGCTACAGCGTGCAGCGCACCGTGCAGCTGGTTGGGGCGGTGGCCCCGCTCAACCTCGCCGTGGCCAGCGTGAACGCCAACACGGACGTGGTCTACGTGACTGACCCGCGCGCCAACCGCATCTTTTTCCTGAACAGCTCCCAGGCCAACCAGGCCGACGTGCGCGACGTGCAGGGCTCGCCCTACGACGTGGCGGTCGGGCGCAACGCTGCCGGCACGCCTGATTCCGTCTACGTGTCGCTGGAAACGCGCGACGCGCTGCAGGTCTTTTCCGCTGCCGACCTGTCGCCGCGCGGCGATGCCGTGCGGGTCGAGGGGCGTCAACCGCAGGCCGTCGAGGTCTCCTCGCTCGGCAACGAGGTCTATGTCTCGCTGTCGGGCAGCAACAACGTGGCGGTCTTCCAGCGGGTGGGCAACCAGCTGAACCTGCCTCAGGTATTCAATCTGCAGCAGCTGAACCCGTCCTTCATCGCGCCGACCGGCGACCTGGCGCTTGGCGGCTTCCTGTTCAACTAGACGCAAGCAAGAAGGAGACGCGCGATGACGGCCAAGGTGGGCGTGGTGAATCTCGGGTGTGCCAAGAACCTGGTCGACACCGAAATCATGATGGGCTTGCTGGGGCAGGCCGGCTTCCAGCTGGTGGCCGAGAGTGACGAGGCCGATGTGGTGCTGGTCAATACCTGCGGCTTTCTGGTCAGCGCGCAGCAGGAATCGGCCCGGCAGATCCTGGAACTGTCGGACGGTGGCAGCAAGAAAATCGTGATGGCCGGTTGCATGGTGCAACGCCACCGGGAAGAGGTGCTGGAGGCGCTGCCGGAAGTGTCGGCGGCGATCGGGTCGGGCGACCTCAAGTCGATCGTGCGGGTGGTCGAGCGCGTGCTGGATGGTGAGCGCTTCTCGGAAATTTCGGAAAAGCCCACCTATGCTTACGACGAGGTGCTGCCGCGCTTGCAAAGCGGTCTGGGACCGAGTGCCTACTTGAAGATTTCGGAAGGTTGCGATCACCGCTGCGCCTTCTGCATCATCCCGCAGCTGCGCGGCGGCCATCGTTCCCGTCCGATCGAGACGATCGTCGAGGAGGCGCGCCAGCTGGTGGCAGGAGGCACACGCGAGGTCGTGCTGATCGCCCAGGATAGCACGCGCTATGGCCTGGACCGCTATGGCCGGGCGGCTCTGCCCGAATTGCTGGCGGCGCTGAACGAGGTCGAGGGCCTGAACTGGATCCGGCTGCATTACGCCTATCCCATGTACGTCAACGACGCGCTGTTCGAGGCCATGCGCAACCTGCCGAAGGTGTTGCCGTACCTCGACATTCCCCTGCAGCACAGCCATCCCGACGTGCTGCGTCGCATGCACCGACCCACCAACGAGTCGGTGGCTGACCTGGTGGACCGCATGCGGGCCGGCGTGCCGGGTCTCGTGCTTCGCACCAGCTTCATCGTCGGCTTCCCGGGCGAGACCGAGGAAGAATTCGCGCACCTGATGGAGTTCGTGCGCACGCAACGCCTCGACCACGTCGGCGTGTTCGTGTTCTCCCCCGAGGAGGGCACGACCGCCTACCCGCTCAAGGGGCGGGTGACCAAGAAGGTGGCCAACCAGCGGCGCTCGGCCTTGATGGCGTTGCAGCAGGGCATCTCGCAGTCGATTCACGACGAGCTGGTGGGCCAGGAGCTGACCATGCTGGTCGAGGCGATCGAGAGCAAGAGCGGCATCCTGATTGGCCGGACCTTCCGTGATGCGCCCGATGTCGACGGCACCACCTTTGCTCGCTGCGACGATCCCCACGTCGAGCCGGGGGATCTCGTGCAGGTCCGCATCACCGAGGCCAAGCCTTATGACCTCCACGGTGAGGTCGTGCGCACCGCGACCCCGGTATGAACCTGCCCAACACGATCACGCTGGCCCGTTTGGCGCTGGCGATTCCGTGCCTGTTGCTGCTGGAGCGGCAGGGCTGGGAAATGTGGGCCCTCGGCCTGTTCGTGATCGCCTCGCTGACGGACTGGATCGACGGCTATCTGGCCCGCAAGCTGGACCTGGTCACGCCGCTGGGGCAGTTGCTGGATCCGCTGGTCGACAAGCTGCTGGTGTCGGGGGTGCTGGTGGCCCTGACGGCTCGCGGCATCGTGCCGGCCTGGAGCGTGACGGCGATCCTGTTCCGCGAGTTCCTGGTGACGGGCCTGCGGGCGCTGGAGGCTTCGCACGGCGTGATTGTCAGTGCCGGCTGGCTGGGGAAATGGAAGGCGGCTCTGCAGATGATCGCCATCATCGCCCTGCTCTGGAGCCTGGACCCCTCGGGGCGGGCGCTGCGGGCCGATGCCGTGGCCACGCTGGCCTGGTGGACCTACTGGGTGGCGGTGGGGCTGACGGTGGCGTCCGGCGTTCAGTATGGTTGGCGCGCCCGCAACTTGCTGGTCCACTGACCCAGCCTCGCGCCGACCAGCAGGGAATGCCCGTGAGGCCGATCAAAAGGGGCACCATCCCCTTGAGCTTTTTGCTGGAATCCAGGAAACTTGCTTGTTCCCGTTCCTGCCTGGGAATAAGCAGAGTGCAACGGCGGGCGGCCGACGCGGCCGGATGGAAACGTAGCAGGATTGCATGATCTTGATTATCGGGTGCGGGCGATTGGGCGGCAGTCTGGCGGCTCGCCTCGCGGCGGCAGGCAAGGAAGTGGTCGTCCTCGACCATGAGCGGCGCAATCTCGACACCAATTTGCCGCGTGCCTTCCCTGGCCAGACCGTCGAGGGTCTCGAGATCGACAGCGCCGTGTTGAGGCGGGCCGGTATCGAGCGCGCCGAGGCAGTGGCAGCCGTTGCCCGTGACGAAAGCACCAACATGATGGCGGCGGATGTGGCCCGGCAGATTTTCCGCGTTCCGCGGGTGGTGGTGCGCATCGACGAACCGCGCATGGCGGCGCTCTACATGGCCAACGGCTTCGAGGTGATCAGCCCGATGGTGGAAGGCACCCTGGCGCTGGAACGCGCCCTCGCCAAGGGTGAGCGCGTGTCATGAAAATTGTGATTGCCGGTGGCGGCAAGATCGGTCTGCACCTGATTCGCGGCCTGCTGGCCCAGAACCACGAGGTGGCGCTGCTGGAGCGCGATCGCCGCGTCTGCGAGTCGGTTTACCGCGAGTTTGACGACGTCTCCGTGATCGCGGGCGATGCCACCAACCCCGAACTGCTGTTGCGGGGCGGGGTGGAGCAAGCCGACGTGGTGGTGGCGGCGGCCGGGCGGGATCAGGACAACTACGTCATCTGCAAGATGGCCAAGGACCTGTTCCGCGTGCCGCGTACGCTTGCCCGCGTCAATGACCCGCGCAACGAGGAGCTCTTCAAACTGGCGGGCGTTGACCTGATCATCAGCGTGACCTCGATGGTGTCGCGCGCGATCGAGTACGAGATCATCCCGCACGAGGCCATGACCCTGCTCACCTGGCATGAGCGGATGTCGGTGGTCGAGATTGACCTGCCGCCGGATGCCCCGGTGGTTGGCCTGGCCCTGCGCAAGCTCGATTTGCCCCCCAATTCTCTGATTGCGGCCGTCTGGCGCCAGGGCGAGGCCTTGATCCCGGACGGCAACACGGTCCTGCTGGCCGGTGACGAGGTCTTCGCCATCACGCTCAAGGGCAGCGAGGAAACGCTCCGCACGATGCTGGTGGGAGAGGACTGATTCCGTGGCTGCCGAGCAGCGTCCCCTCTCCGAACGCAGCGGTCGTCATCACGGGCATCAGCTGAGCTGGTGGCTGGCGGCTGGCCTTGTGGGTGCCGACATCGGCACCTCGGTTTTCTACAGCACGGGCGTGCTGTATCCGCTGGTCGGCTTCACCGCGCCTTTCTTCATCACCCTGGTCTGTCTGGCCATGTGGCTGTTCAAAACCGCCTACCAGGAAGGTTGCGCCGTCAACCCGCTCAACGGCGGGGCCTACAGCATGGTGCTGCAGACGGTGGGCCGACGGGCGGCGCTGGTGGTGGGGTCGTTAACGATTCTCTCTTACCTGGCCACGGCCGTTGTGAGCGCGCTGTCAGGGGCACATTATCTTTCCACGCTCTGGACTGCCCCCTGGCCCACCTGGCTGATCGTGGCGGTTGCGGCGGTGCCGGTGGTGCTGTTTGCGGGCCTGAACCTGCTGGGCCTCAAGGAATCGACCGTGCTGGTCTTCGGGATTGCCGCCTTCCATTTTGTGGCGCTGATCGTGATGGACGTGTACGGCCTGTTGCTGGCCCTGACCCAGGGGGCCCACTGGGACCGCTTGACCTCGGGCTTTGCGGGGCTGGAGCTGCATGCGGTCACCATGGCCTTCGCGGCGGCCTTTCTCGGCATCACCGGCTTCGAGTCGGCGGCCCAGATCATCGAGGAGATCCGCGAACCGACGTGGAAGGCGATCCGCAAGATCTACCTGACGATTGTCCTGCTGGTGAGCTTCACCGGTCCGCTCTCGTCGCTGCTCTGCATCGTCTTGCTCTCGGACGCCGACATCGCCCGCTACAAGTCGGCCTTCTTGTCGGGCCTGGCTGTCTACGAGGGCGGCACGCCGATGCTCTACTTGCTGGTGGCGAACGCGTGCCTGACCCTGTTCGCGGCGGTCAACACGGCCTTTGCCGGGGCCACCGGTCTGATGACCACGATGGGCAAGCAGGGCAACCTGCCGGTGCTGGTCCTGCGCCAGTGGGGCGATCGCCTGCCGCAGCTGAAAGGTTTCCCCTTCGTGGCGCTGCCCTTCGGGGCGCTTTGCCTGCTGATGATGGCGGTGTTTCCTGGCAACGTCGATCGACTCGGCGAGGTCTACGGGATGGCCTTCCTGAGTGTCATGATCTCCTACTGTGCCGGCGTGGTGTTGCTGCGTCTGCATCAACCGACCAAGGTCTCGCGCGCGCCCTGGACCAGCCATTGGACCTTCAACTGGCGGGGCACGCCGCTGCCCATCGCCGCGGTGGCCGGCTGTCTGGTGCTGGTGCTGGCGGACGGCATCCTGATTGCCACCGCCCATCACGCCCGGGACCTGGGCTTGCACCTTTTCATGGCAGTCTTGCTGGTCATGGCGCTTTACCGCCTGGGGCAGGTGGAGTCACGCATGGTGCGCTTGCCCGACCTGCGCCTCGGCATCGGCAAGTACCGTGGCGTCGACAAGCTGCCCGAACTGCCCACCTATGTCATCTGCACCGCTTCGATCGTGCCGACCAGCCTGGTCTCCACCATCAGCTACCTGCTCAAGCGCCACGGTGAGGACATCGAACTGTTGCTGTTTCATGCCGAAGAGCAGCAGGCGCCGCACGGGGTGGTCTCGGAGGGGCTGGAACGCCTGATTTCGCAGCAACTGGAGGATTTTTACGCCGAGCGGAACTTTGTCTTGGGGGTCAAGGTGCTGCCCGGCAATCTGATTGAGGTCCTCACGGAGTACGGCAAGACCCGGCCCTTCACGCGCATTTATATCAGCACGGGCCACGACCCGGAATCCAGTGAGGAACTGCGGGCCCACCTGGCGACCGAGATGTCGACCGAGGTGGAGCGGCTCGATGAGCGCACCCTGCCGAAGGGACCGGGCGTCTGGTATACCCAGTGGTCCCAGGGGCAGCGCCAGTCGAGGGCCTGGGGCACGCGCGGTAACACCGGACCATTGCCTCACGAGTTCTGAGTCTGGCGGGGACGCTTCATACTTCCCCCAGGATGCGCCCTTGATTCTGGCGATCGACGCCAGGTTTGTCGCGTGGCAAGTCCGGTCTGAAAGGACCGCCGCTATCAGGTGGGCAGCATGCTGGCCGCGGGGTTGGGTTCCTCCGGCCTCGGCGTGCGCCATTGCCGCCATCTGGCCCGCCACTCCTCCACCTGGGTGCGCAGCCGCTGCATCCCCTCGTTCCAGGCGTAGGCCAGCCATTCCCGCCAGTTGCTGGGCAGCTTCTCGTTTTGGACTTCTTCGATCGGCTCCTGCTCGTCCTCGAAGCCCTTGGGCGCGAGTTCGACCCGCAGCGACAGGCCCGCGATCTCGCCGCCGAACTTCTCGCCCACTCGCTTGCGCGCGGGCTTGTCGCGCACGACGACCACCATCTCGCGAGGGTTGTTGGTCCGGGTCAGATAGGTGCCGAGCACCCCGTCGACCTGCTGAACCTCCTGAGCGGCCTTGCGGTAGGTGGCCAGCGCCTGGCCTTCCTCCGCCGGGTCGAGCGGCAGCGGCTTGCGCATCCCGGGGGGATCGGCGCAGCCCAGCAGGCCGGCCAGCGCCACGCCGAGCAAGAGTCGACAGACCATCGGGTTAAGCGTGCGGCCCGATGGGAATGAAGATGCTATCGGCTCGCCCGCTTGCTGGGCAGGCCAACTCCGTGACCGGGCATGGGGTTCGGAACACGAGGGCATGGGTGGCATTTCCCACTGAGCGACACGGGTGCAGCAACGTCGAATTTTCAAGAAGCGAAAACGTGCCCACGGGCGACGGAGTCTGGTCTGCGATGTGCGGGACGGATTGACAGTGCTGCTGCTGGCGGCCGGCATCGCGTTGACCTGCCATGCCACCGTGGCCGAAGCCCGCTTCATCCCGTCGTCCTCGATGGCCCCCACGCTGGACGTGGGCGATCGCCTGGTCATCGAGAAGATATCGTATCACCTGCGCACGCCCCGCTGCGGTGAGATCGTCGTGTTCCACCCCCCCAGCAGCGCGCTCTCGCGACAGGTGGACGCGGACCCGAACATTCCCTGGATCAAACGCGTGGTGGCGCTTCCGGGGGACCACGTGGCGTTGTCGCACGGACGTGTCTTCCGCAATGGCAAGGCGCTCGCGGAGCCCTACGTGACGGGGGTGGGTGCCCGACTCACCATCACGGAACGCGAGGTGCCCGCCAACAGCGTGTTCGTGCTGGGCGACAACCGCGCCCATAGCATCGACAGTGCCACCTGGGGCCCCTTGCCGGTGGCCAACATCATCGGGCGCGCCTCCTTCTGCTTCTGGCCTCCGGAGCGCGTCGGAGGACTGGAAACCCCGCGCTTTGGGCTGAGTGTCGCCAACAGAATGACCGGCCTCAATTGAGACCGGCCTGCTCCGTGTCGTTGGCGACGGTGTGATTCAGCGGCGGAACGGCGGACGTCCACCGGGCGTGTGATCACCCTTGTTTCGGAAGGTGATCCGGCCACGCGTCAGGTCATAGGGAGACAGTTCCACCTTCACCCGGTCGCCGAGCAGCACCTTGATGCGGAAGCGGCGCATGCGCCCGGCCAGGTGCCCGAGTACTTCGTGACCATTTTCGAGGGTGATCCGGAACATGCCGTTGGACAGGGCCTCCACGACCGTGCCGTCCATTTCCAAAACGTCTTCTTTGAGCAAACAATTGTCTCCTGCTGATCGCCCTCCCCCAGGAAGGCTACTTAACTTTTATTTTACCAAGTCATGTCATAACACGCACAGGCTGGGCGCGGCAAGGCGCAAATTACACCGGCTGCTCGGGCAATCTGGACGAGAGCCCCGCCCAGCGGGTATGGCATCGATCGAGGGGGTGACCTGGCCACCCTGTCTTTGATGGTCAGGATCGGGGAGGAAGCGGGTTGGCGAGGCGCTGGGCGATCGCCCTGGGGCTGTTGGGTGGGTTCGCAGGCGCGGCGGCGCTGGCCGTGGCGATCGCCACCACGCCGGCGGTGTCGACCCGCCTGGCTCAGGAAGCGCTGCGGCGTCTGGCGTCAGACCTGCCGGGCGTGGTCAGGCTGAAGGACCTGCAAGTCGACCCTTGGCGGGCGCAGGCGGTCGTGACGGGCTTGACCCTGTCCACCCGGCAAGACCCGGCGCGCCCCTTGCTGGCGGTGCCTCGCCTGGAACTGGCCTGGAGTGGCTGGGCGCTGCTGTGGGGGCGCTTCGAACTGACGCACGTGCAGGCCGAGGCCCCGCGCCTGGCCGTGCGCCACCTCGGCGCGGGCCGGACCGACTGGGACGCGTTTTTGAGCCCCACGGAGCCGGCCCAAGGCGCCTCGCCGATCGACCTGCGGCGCGTCAGCTGGCGTGATGGCGTGCTCGATTTCGAGGACCTGCCCCAACACCTTTCCCTGGCGCTGGCGGGGGTGGCGGGAGATGTTCAGCTGCGTCTGGATGAATCCGAGGCCGATGGCGGGGTGCGCGCGCACGCCGGCACCCTGCGTTTGAAGGGCGAAAGCTGGCCGCTCGGCCCGGCTGAGGTTCAGTTTCGACAGGCCGATCGACACGTCACCCTGCCCAGGGTTCTGCTGGATGCCCAGGGGCTGCGCCTGCGGGCGCAGGGCGAACTGACCGGCCAGGGGCGCGACTGGCAACCTCGCTTGGCGGGCATTCTGGACGCCGAACCCGGCAGCTGGCCGCGCTGGCGGCAGCTCCGCCCGCTGGGCCTGGCGGGTCAGTGGCGCTGCGACTGGCAGACGGCGGGCCTGCTATCTCGACCCGAACTCGGATTTCAGCTGACGGGGCGTGCGCTGCGACTGGGTGGCCTGGCCGTGCCGGCCCTGTCGGCCCGACTCCGGCTGACCCCTGACCAGTTGCTGCTGTCGGATGCTCGCGCGACGCTCGTGCGGGGCCGCCTGCGCGCCCAGGGCGAGCTTCCCCTGGTGGCGGGCGCGTCCGGCCGGCTCGAACTGGATGGGCAGACTTTGCCCATCGTCACCCTGGCGAAGCTGGCTGGGGTGACGCTGCCGCTTGGTCTGGAAGGCGACATGTCCGGCCATCTGGTGGCGCGTGGCAGGGGGCTGGACCTGAGCGACTGGCAGCTGGATGGCCCACTCGGGCTCAGCGGGCGCTTCGCGGCCGTGCCCGCCGCGGGCTCCTACCGCCTCGCCGCGCAGGCGCAGTTGCGACGCCGTCGGCTCGACTTGCTTCACCTGCACGCCGCCTTCGCGGGCGGTTCAGTGAACGGCCGGATGCGGATCGCCGACGTGATGGCGCCCTCCCCGCTGGTGACCCTGGTGGGGCGCCACAGCCAGCTCGACCTGGCTCCCCTGCTGGCCCTGGGGGAGACCAGCGCGCCGCTCCAGGGCCGGGTGGATGGCGCGTTTCGCCTCACCTTGCCGGGCACCGATCGGCGCCGCTGGTTCGGCGAGGGGGCGGTGCAGCTGGCCGGTCGGGTACCCGCTGCGGAAATCGACGCCAGCGCCGACGTGCCCCTGAGCGGGGGCAGCCCCTGGCGCCTGCGCGATGATCGGCTCACCCTGCCCGGGGGATATGGCCGCTTGCTGGGCGGTCGCCTGCATTTCAATGGGAGCGTTCCGCTGGACGCCCCCAGCACCCAGGCGCGCCTGACCGTCTCCCTGCAGGACTTGTCGATGGTGGAAATTGGTCGCCGCTATCTGGCCAGCCTACCTCCGCCCGCGGGCCGCCTGGACGGCACCTTGCAGGTTCACGGGCGCCGGGTCGAGCTGGAGCCGGTGCGGCTTCACACCCTCGGGGGACGCGTCCGCCTGAGCGGGCACTGCCAGGTCGCGACCCCGCCGCGCTACGCCCTGAACGCTGAGGTGAGCGAGCTGGCGCTGGATGCCCTGCAGACCTGGCTCAATCCGGGGGCCATGCCGCTGTCGGGGACGGCCGGGGCGAGCCTGACCGTGATGGGGGCCGGCAGTGCTTACCAGGTCGCCGGACCGTGGCGGTTGCGTGGCACAGCCTGGATGCCGGAGGGGCAGATTCCCGGTGCCCGTCGGATGGTCCCGGTCACGGGAAATGGGCGGATGCGGCTGACCCCGGGCGCCCTGGCGTTGGAACGGGCCCACGTGCAGCTGGCCGAGCTGGCCGTGCAGGGCGCGGGACGCTATGACCCCCGCGGCGATACGGCGATCGCCTTCCAGGCGGAAGCCTCGCGTCTGGGCCCCGCCGCCCGGATCCTGGGCCTGGCCGGCCTGGAGGGGGAGGGACTGCGCCTCCAGGCCCGTGCGCAGGGGCCCGCCCGCCAGATCCGGCTGGGGGGACGCCTCTCCGCTGACTGGCTGGCGCGTGGGCAAGCACGATGCGAGCGTTTCTTGGGGCAGTTCTCCGGCGAGCTGGGGGAGCGCTTGCGGCTGCGCGGACAGCTGGCCGGGCAGGGCAGCGAGGCCGCCGGGGTCTCCCTCTCGCACTGGCGTCTGCCCTTCCAGTACGACGCGCCGGGGCGATCGCCGACGGCCGGCCGCCTGGAGGCGCCCGACCTGCGCGTGCAGTTCGAGCGTGGACAACTGCTGGGCCGGCTCAGCTGGGATCGCCCCTCCGGAACCGCCGGGCTCAGGCTTCAATCCAAGGCCCTGACCCTGGGTGACCTGCTCACGGCCATGCCGGGGCAGAATGCCCCGCGGGAAACCCCGGTTCGCCTGGCGGTGGACCTGCGGGGCCAGGCTAAGGATCTGGCCGGCGAGGCCAGGCTTGAGGTGGCGCCTTTCGAGCATCGCAAGCATCGTTTCGGGGCGAGCCAGTTGCGAGGAGAGGCCCGCAGCGGCATCCTTCGGCTGATGGGCAGCCTGTTCGGTGGGCAGGCGACCCTGCAGGGCCGGGTGCCACTGGGCGGCGGGGATGTTTCGCTGCGCCTCGCTTCTCCGGGGGTGCGCCTGGCGCCCCTGCTGGCCTGGTTCCCGGAGGCGTGGCGGGGTAAGGTGCAGTGGCCGACCGATGGTGAGCTTCAGGGTACCCTGCAGGTCAGTGCGGACCCCAGCCGGCCGCGCCAGGCAAAGGCGAGCCTGGATGTCAGCCGCTTCCAGCTGAGCTATCCCGATCTGGAGGTGCGCAACGACGGTCCCTGGGTATTGCGTCTGGCCGATCGCGCCCTGCACGTCGAGGCCTTCCGCCTGGTCGGGGGGGGGACGCGCCTGGGCGCGCACGGAACGGTGGGCCTCGACCGCGCGGCTGACCTGGCCCTGGATGGCACCCTCGACATGGCGCTGCTGGAAAAAGTGGCCCCGGGGCAATTTGCCGGGGCGATCGGGCAGGTGCGGGTCGAGGGGGCGCTGCGCGGCCATCCGGGACGCGCCGATGTGCAGGGGTTCCTGAACCTGCGCGACGGACAGCTGGAAACGCGCAGCCTGCCGCAACCGATCCACGATATGTCAGCCTCCCTGCGGGTCACCCACAACCAGGTCTATCTCGATGAACTTCAGGCCGGCTTCGGCCAGACCGGGCGTTTGGAGGCGGTTGGCGGCGCGCAGCTCGATGGGCGCGGGGTGCCCAAGCGCGTCTCCCTGCAGTGCAGTGCCCGCGAGATCGGGGTGCGGGCGCCGGGCCTGGAGGCCCTGGCGAATGCGGACCTGACCTACGTCGGGGCGGCAGGCAAGGGCAAGCTGGATGGCCAGATCAAGATTCTGGAAGGGGCCTACACCAGAGATGTGGCGCTGACCCCCAGCCTGGGAACCCTGCGGGCGCCGCGCGGCAGCGCCGCCGAGTTGCTGGCCAATCCGTGGATCGCCCAAACGGCCCTGCGCCTGCAACTCAGCATTCCGGACCGCTTCGTGGTTCGCAACAACATCGCGCGCGGCGAGTTGCGGGGCGATGTGCTGGTGCTCGGGACGCCCGGCCAGCCGGTGGCGGTGGGGCGCGTGGAGGCACGCGATGCGCAGTTCACCTTTCAGGAGCGCGCCTACGAGGTCGAAACGGCCACGGTCGACTTCATCGATCCGCACCAGCTGGTGCCTTATCTCAACCTGGCCGCGAAATCCACCATCCAAGGCGTGGACGTGCGCCTGCAGGCCACCGGCACGCCACAGAAGTTGAAGCTGGATCTCAGCAGCACCCCGATGATGAGTCAGACCGATATCCTGACCCTGATCGCGACGGGCCAAACCCAGGGCGCGCTGAACGAGGGCGGAGGCGCCGGGCTGACGACCGCCTCCAATTTCCTGCTCGACCAGGTGGCAGCTGGCGTCGCCCGTAGCATCACCGAGCAGGGGGTGGTGGATGTCCTGAAGGTCAAACCGGGGTCGGTCGACCCGGCAGGGCCTGGCGGAGCCAGCTTCACGGTCGGCAAGCGGATCAATGAAAAGCTGACGGTGACCTACACCCAGGACATTTCCGCCCCTGCGGGCAAGACCCCCGGGCGGGTCATGATCTTCGATTACCTGCTGACGGATGTGATCGTGCTGAAACTCGAACAGGACCTGGGCGGCAGTTTCAATGCGTCGGCGCGTTACCGGTTGCCGATTCGATGAGCGGGCTGATGCGCTTCGGTCGGCGCGTGCGGCCGTGGGCCTGTGGGGTGCTGCTGGGAGCCGGCCTCTGGGGGGGCGCCGCCGATTGTTCGGCTGCGGACGGGGCTACCCCTCCGGAAAACGCGGCCTTCGAGGGGGCCCGCATCGTCTCCGTCTCATATGAGGGAGAGACGGCCGGACTGGATCTGGCCCGTCTGGATGAACTCGGCGTGCTGCATGCCGGGAGTCTCTACGTGGCCGCTCGGGCCCGCGAGAGCGTGGCCAACATGTACCAGACCGGTAAATTTGCCACCATTCGCGTGCGGGCTCGCGGGGTGGAGCCCGGCGCGATCGCCTTGGTGTATCAGCTCGAACGGGCCCGCCTGATCACCGGTTGGCGTTTCGAGGGGGTGAGTGCGCTTGCCCCCGACTTGCTGGCGCGCACGCTCGATCTGAGCTGGGGCGATCGCCTCAATCCGGAGCGTTTCAAGGCCTGGGAGGAACTGCTGAGGGAGCGCTATGCCCGAGAGGGCTATCCCCGCGCCAGTCTGGAGGTCCAGGTCGTCCCCCGTGGCGTCGACCGCGTCGAACTCTGGTTGAAGGTGCGCGAGGGCGAGCCGGTGCGCGTTCGGGAGGTGCGCATCCAGGCGCCCGGACTCGATCAGGCGACCCTGCGAAGGTTGCTGGAGACCACGCCGCGCGCGGCGCTGTCGCGCGAGGACATCCTGCGCGGGGTGGAACGCATTGAAGGTCACGTCGGCGAGGCTGGTTGGGTCGGCTCTCGGGTCCGCTGGTCGCTGGTGATGCCTGATGGGCGTCGGGAAACGAATCATGCCGCGGTCATGGCCGCTGCCCCGCCCTGGGTCGATTTGATGATTGCCGTGGAGGCGGGCCACCAGGCCAAGATCGAGGTGGATGCCGATGTGATGCTGCCGGAGCCGGAACTGGCCAAAGCCATCACCGTCTACGCCCAGCGTTCGCTGAGCCCCTATGAAATCGAGACCAGCGCTTCCAAGCTGCAAGCGCTGTACCAGTCTCGCGGGTTTGCCGAGGCGGTCGTTGAGAGTGAATTCGACCGGATTGGCAGTGACACCTTCAAGGTGCGCTTCAAGGTCAAGGCGGGCCCCCAACGGGTGGTCGGCAAGGTGGAATTCAGCGGCAATGAAACCCTTTCTGCGGGGGCGCTGAAACGGATCATCCAGACGGGGCAGACGCCGCCCTGGCAAGGACCGGCCCCCTTCGACCAGGCGGCCTGGCAGGATGACATGGCGGCCTTGAAGGAATACTACGTCAAGCAGGGCTTTTTGCGGGCGCGTCTGACCGCGCAGGACACGCCGCGGGCGCATGCCCCCCACGTGAGAGACCTCCACGTGCAGGTCTTCGAGGGGCCGCGCACCCTGGTCGGGCGCATCCAGTTTCCCGGGCTGAACGCTTACCAGCAAGCGGGGGCGCTGCAGGCCGTGGGGGTGAACCCTGGCGATCCTTATCATCCGGGAGCGGTCGCTGAATGGGTGTCCGGCGCTCAGGCCTACATGGCCCGGTTGGGCTTCCCGCGGGCCCGGGTGGAGGCGGCTCTGGTCGACGGCGAGGATACGCCCGACGCCACGCTGCGCTTCACGATCACGCGGGGCCCGCGCAAAACGGTGGGGCGCATCATCGTGCGAGGCAATGTCAAAACCTCTGACGGGGTCGTTCGCCGGCAGATCACCGTCCAGCCGGGTGATTTCTTCGATGCCGAGGAACTGGTGCGCACCCAGCAGCAAATTTACCAGCTCGGCTTTTTCGACCGGGTGCAGGTCGAGCCCTTGCGCCCGATCTCCGCCGATCCGGATGAGGCGATCGACCTGGTGGTGGTGCTGCACGAGCGGGAGACCGGCTGGGTCGGCTTGGGCGGAGGGTACGGGTCCCTGCAAGGTCCCCAGCTCAGCGCCGAGTTCCTGCAAAACAACCTTTGGGGCAGCGGTCGACCGTTTCGCCTGGAAGGGCTCTACAGTGGTCCGCGGGCCACCATCCAGGCCTCGTTGCGGGACCCCTACCTGCTCGGCACCTCTCAGATCGGGGAACTGGGCTTCTCTTTCCTGCAGGAGCGGAGACGGGCGGGCGAGCCTCTTTATCAGACCTATGGTCCGACGATCGGTTTGTCGCGCCCGTTCGGAGAGGGCTGGCTGGCCAGTGTCCGTTACGGCTGGGGCCGAACGGCCTATCCTGAGCTGCTGCCTGAACAGGTGGCCGCCGTCGCCTCCTTGCCGGAGCGCACCAACAGCATCGTGACGCTGGGCCTGACCCACGATGCGCGTTCCGACGTGATGAACCCGCGCTGGGGCGACAAGCTCGACCTCAACGTGGACTGGTCCACCTCCCTGCTCGGGGGCAGCCTGGTGTACCTGCGGCCGCGCGTGACCGGGGCCCACTTTCTACCGCTGCCGCGCCGGATTGTGCTGGCCCTGGGCTTTGAGGGGGGCTGGTTGCAGCCGCTCAGCGGGGGCTGGGCCCTGCCGACGGACCTGCTGTTCGTGAGCGGCGGCGCGAGCAGCCTGCGGGGCTACTTCAACAACGTCTTTCCGCCTGGCCAGCCATCGGGCGGTCATCTCATGCTGGTCTCGCACGCGGAGCTGCGCACGCCTCTGTTCGCGGATCTGGGGGCGGTCTGCTTCCTGGACGCGGGCAACGTGTGGGGGGGCTGGGGCCACGTCTGGAACGAGGGGATCCGCGTGACCGGCGGATTGGGGCTGCGCTACCAGACGCCGGTGGGCCCCCTGCGGCTCGACTACGGCGTGCGCCTGCATCCGCGCCTGGAGTGGGCCGGCTGGGAGGGGTTGTACGGAGGCATCGGCCATGCGTTTTGAGGCGACCCCTCCGGCTCGGTCTGGCACCTGGTGGGTGTTGGCCTGCGGGGTGCTGCTGGGAGTCTGGTTGGCTGGCGCCGAGCGGTGCCTGGCGCAACCTGCGCAAGATGCCTTGTTGCTCGATCGCGTGGTGGCCACCGTGGAGTATGACCCCGTTCTCCTGTCGACGCTGAAGGCCTATCAGCGCTCCTTTCACGGCGCAGCTTCGCTGGAACAAGCGCTGGAGGCGCTGCTGGGCGATCGCCTGCTGGCGCGAGAAGCCCTGCGCTACGGATTCGCCGTGTCGGACCAGGCCCTCACCGCCGAGATCTCTCGCCACCCGGCTCCTGAAGGCTTCGGGGGCGCGGAATGGGAGCGGCTCCTCGAGGACCGGGCGCTGGCGCGGCAATTCTTGACCTTTCGCTTCGGCGACTTCGTGCCCATCAGCCGGGAGGACATCGCAGCTTACCTGAAGGGCCACCCCGAGGCCCCTGGGGCTTCCCTGGCAGCCCGAGAACAGTGGGCGCGGGACCGGCTGGCACCCATCGCCAGGGCGCAGCGTGAAAACGCCTTCCGAGAGGAACTGAGACGGCGCGGCTATGTGCGGAGTTTCTTGACGCCTCCCTCGGGGGGCAGCGGCCTGATATGATGGTGTCACCAGGAGGTTCGAAGCCCATGCCCCATTCATCGTTTCAACGTGCCGACGTCCTGCGGGTGCTCGCTCGGGTCGTGCGCCTGGGAGGCCGCGGCCTGCGGCTCGACGAGGTGCCGATCCAGTTCTTGGAAAAGCGCATTGCCGTGGTGCTACCCGCCGACCGCTTCACGGCGGATGAACAGGTGCGTCTGAACGGAAAATTTCAGCATCTGATGACCCAGCTCGGGGCCCACGCCTACCTCGATTTCGCCGAAAATTGGAAGGGCCTGCAAACGACATTGGACGGCGGCTTCCACTGACGCACATCGCCGGTCGCGCGCGCGCGGGGACGGCGGCTCGGGGTACACGAACCAGGCGATGACGGAGCGGTTGACCACGCGCTACGACCTGCGCGGCTTGTTGGGAGAGGGCGGCATGGGCCGGGTCTGGCGGGCCTGGGACCGGGTGCTCGCCCGTGAGGTGGCGCTCAAGCAACGGCGCGGGGATGCGCTGACTGAGGCGGCGCTCCAGCAGGAATTCTGGTGGATGACGCGCCTGAAGGATCCGCACCTGGTCGACGTGTACGACTATGGCCTCAGCGCCGAAGGCCAGGCTTACTACACGATGGAGCTGGTCGAGGGCGCCGACCTGGAGACCTTGTTGCCCTTGCCGGCAGACCAGGTGCTGGTAATGGTTCGGCACGTCGCCCGCGCCTTGCGTCGGATTCACCTGGACGGTCTCGTCCACGGCGACCTCAAGCCCGCCAATATCCGGCGCACCATTGATGGCACGTACAAGTTGATGGACTTCGGTCTGATGAGGCCGGCCGGCCAGCCGGTGGGCCTGAGAGGGACGTTGGGTTACTTGGCACCGGAGATGATCCAACGTGCCCCGGTGGACCCGCGGGCGGACCTGTACACCCTCGGGGTGGTGATCTATCAAGCCCTGACGGGGGAATTGCCGTTTCCCTGCGAGGAGCCCCTGGAGGCGCTGCGAGCGCACCTGACCCTGTCGCCTCCGCGGCCGTCGCGGCTGGTGCCGAACCTGGCGCCGCTCTGGGACGGTCTGGTCACCAGCCTGCTCGCCAAGGACCCCGCTCGCCGCCCCCAGTCGGTCTCCGAAGTGCTGTCCCGGCTCGGAGAGGTGGTGCCTCCGGATCCGGCGGTGCTGATGTGTCCGCCGTTCGTGGGACGCGAACGGGAGTTGCAGCGCTTCGATGCGCTGCTCGATGGCCTCGACAAGGATTCCGCGGCTGCGACGTGGGTGCTGGAAGCGGCTCCGGGGGCCGGCAAGTCGCGCCTGCTGGAAGAGTGCCACACGCGGGCCCAACTGGCGGGGAGCCTGGTGCTGCAGGTCAAGGTCGAGCCTGGCGCGTCCCCCTATCAGCCCTTGCGCGACCTGCTGCGTCAGGCGCTCCAGGCGCTCTCGGAAGACGAGGGCCTGCTGCTCAGCACCCATAGGGAGGCCTTGCAGCCCCTCGGTCTGGTCGCCGGGCCGCCGGACGAGGGGGGCGCAGGCAGCCCCCGGGCCGCTCAGTTGCGCTTGCAGGCCGCATTGAACGACATCCTGCTGGCCGTGGGGGACGGTCGCTCGCTGGTTGTCCTGCTCGACGATTGGCACCTGGCAGCGCCCGAGGCACAGCAGCTCTGGACGGCGTTTCAGCAGGCCGGCGGGGTGTCCACGGGGCTATTGAGTGTGCTGACCCGAGACGCCGCATCTACCCCGGAGGCGGCGGAGGATGAGCGGGTGCAGTTGCCGGCCCTGAGGCCCCGCGAGGTGGCGCGCTTCCTGGGCGGCATGTTTGGCGCGCCGCAGGTGCCCGCCGGCTTCGTCCAGCAGGTGCAGGAGCTGGCGGATGGAAATCCCGGCAGGATTCAGTCCCTGATCGAGTTCTGGGTCAGCCAGGACCTCATTCCGCAGGCTGAGGGCGCGTGGCAACTGGAGAGGCTGGGGGGCGACCTCCACGTGCCCAGCAGCCAGCGCTTGCTGGAGGCGCGTCTGGCCGACCTGACGCCTGCGGCTCGCCGCCTGGTGGGCCTGCTGGCGTTTCTGGAGGGCGCCTTTGACTTCGCGTTGATGGAACATCTGCTCCCCGACGTGTCGGCGGAGGAACGTCGACGGGCGATCGCCGATCTCGAACGCCAGCGCATCGTCAGACGGGTCGACGGGCAGGCCGACTTCGCGCCCCAGCATCTGGCGCGAACCCTGCGTGAGGCCACCTCGGCCGAAGCTGCGCGCCAGGCGCACCGCCGCCTTGCCGCGGCCTGGTTGGCCTGCCATCCGGATGCCGTCCAGGCGCGCACCCAGTGGTGCCCGACGGCTTCTCCAGCACCACCCCCCAACGTCCGACTCGGGGACCTGTTTGTTCATCTGGCCAATCACCTGTTCGCCGCTGACGAGGCTCTGGAAGCGATTCCCTGGGCTGCGGGCGCCGTGCGGCACCTGATTACCCAGCACGCGACCGCCGCGGCCAGTGCGCTGGCCCGACGCGCCGCCGAGGCCGCCGGCGGTGTCGACGGGGAACGCCTGCTGGACATCCCTTTGCGGGTATGGAAGGCCTCTTTTGAGACCGCCCTGGGAGATCTGGCCCGCCTGTCGGGAGCGCTGGGGGAGGCGGAACGTTGCTATCAGGCGGCCTTGTCCTGCCTGGAGGACGGCCAAGCGCCCCACGTCATCGTGCGGGCCCGCATCGGGCTGGGCCTGACCCTCGTGGTACGCTCGCAGGAGGAGGCCCTGGCCCACCTGCGGGAGGCGTTGCCGATGGTGCGTGCGCTGCAGGCGACGCGCGAGGAGCTGCGCTGCCTGGCCGCATCGGCCCGGGCCACTTATCAACTCGGTGATATGGTCCGCGCGCGGGCGCTGTACGAAGAAACGTTGGCCCTGGCCGAACGCTGCGAGGATGAGAGTTATCGGGGTGAATGCCTGTGTTTCCTCGGGTTTCTGGACGTCACGGACCCGCCCAAAGAGGACCCAATGGCCGCACAGCGCGGGCTGGAGCGCATTCAGCGCGCGATCGGGATCCAGACCCGTCTGGCCGACAAGCTGGCCCTGAACGACACCTACATGTTGTTTGGCAATGCGCTCTATCAGCTGGGAGAACTCCCGGCGGCCGAGTATGCCTTCCTGCGAAATCAGGCGCTCTGTCACGAGCTGGGCTTCCACGAGGAGGCCATCGCGCTGGTCAACCTGGCGATGATCACGCTGGACCGTGGCGACCACGCCAACGCCTTCCTTTACGGCGAACGCGCGATCGCCCTGGCAGAGCCGCTCGGCCATTCGTTCGTGGTCGACCTCGCGCGGGGCTTTCAGGCGCGCACGCTGGCTGCCACGGGAGAGTTCGAACGCTCCTGGAGCCTGCTCGAGGAGGTGTTGACGCGGCGTCGCGAGGCAGACGACCCCTATGGTGAGTTATTCACGCTGCGAGGGGCCCTGGAGTTGTCTTGGTGCCTGGGGCACTGGGAGGCGGCAGAGGCGAACCTGCTGGCGGCACTGGACGCGCAAGCGCGATCCGGAATTCGGGAGCAGGAACTGGCCTGGGGGCTGTATGGGGCCCGTCTGGCGCTCAAGCGGGGGCAGCAGGGGGCCGCGGAGGCGGGCCTGCGCGAGGGCCTCCTGAGGGCCGAAACCCGCGGCGCTCAGGTCTGGGAGGCGCAGTATTGCCTGGCCTTGGGTGAGTTGGTGAGCGTGGACGCCGGAGCCACCGAGGCGGCCGCCTGGTTCGAAAGAGCCGAAACGCTGGCCACCACGTGTGAGGCACGCCCCGTCTTGATCGAGGCGCTCTTCTGGCGAGCCCGCCTGGCCCGCACCCAGGGGCAGACGCTGGAGGCCGACGGCTGGCTGCATCGGGCTCAGGACCTGGCCATGCGCTGTCAGATGCCGGATTGGCAAGCGCGCCTGGCCTACGAGCGCGCCTGGCTCCACGCGCCCAGTCCCCGGGCGGCGCAGTGGTTGCGTGAGGCCAGCGAACATCTGACGCCCCTGCACGACGGCCTGGCCGAGGCCAGGCGGAACGCCTACCTGGCCAAGGACCATCGCGCCCAGATGCTCGGACGGGTGCTGCCCGTGCAGTCCGACGTGGCTTCCGCTGAGCCACTGTCTGACCGTGACCCGCGCGATCTCGAGCGGCAACTGCAGGAGGCCCGCCGCAATCTGGCCCAACATCAGCAGTGGTTTGACGACCTGCAGCACACCGCCGAGCGGTTGCAAATGCAGCTCGATTTCGCCCACGATCTCCAACGCCTTGACGACGAGGAGACCATCTTGCGCCGCACGTTGCAGGTGGTGATGGGCATCGCGCGGCTGGAACGGGCGGACCTGCTGCTGTTCGACGGGCTGGAACTCGACTGCCGTCTGTCGCTCGAAAGGCCTGGTGGCGCGGGCCTGTCGGACCCCTGGGGCGGCTTTGCGGACCTGCTGCTCGATACCTCGCAACTCGACGAGATCCAGTTTATTCGGGACACCCAGGCGCTGCCTGCGTGGTCACATCTGCCGGCTCCTCGTGCCTTGCTGACGATCCCCCTGCAGAATGAAGCGGGACGCTGGGGCCTCGTGCTGGGCCTGGGACATCCCGAACTGGTGGGCCCTCTGGCGGCCTGGGACCTTGACGCGTTGCGCCTGGTGACCCAGCAACTCGTGGCGGCCAGCCGGCGCCTTCGGCTCGAAGCGGAATGGCGCAGTCGCGCCGATCGCCTGGAGATGTTGTATGCCTTGAGCTCGAAGGTCAGCTCGACCCTGGTCATGGCCGAGGTGCTGGACCTGGTCCTGCGCTACACCCTGGACATCACCCAGGCGGAGCGCGGGTTGCTGTTCCTGTGTGACGCGGAGGGTGAATTGCGCGCCGAGGCGGCTCGCACCCTGGAGGGTCCGATCGCGGCCGCCACCTTCGATGCACCGGTCAGTCGCAGTACGCTGCGTCGGGTGCTCGAGAGTGGCGAGGCCATCTGCACCACGGATGCGCGGGACGATGATTCGCTGCGGCAGCAGAAGAGCATCCAGGACCTCGACCTGCGAACCCTCCTGGCGGTGCCCCTGCGGGCCCAGAAACGCGCCCTCGGCGTGCTTTATGTGGATAGTCGGATGGTGGTCAATGCCTTCACGGAGCGAGATCTGGAGTTGCTCAAGGCGATCGCCAGTCACGCTTCGGTCGCCCTGGAAAATGCGCGCCTGTACGACCTGGCCACGGTGGATCGCCTGACCAAGCTGTACTTTCGGTCGCACTTCGAACAGCGCCTGACGGAGGAGATCCAGCGGGCCCTGCGTCTGGGCAGCGTGGTGTCGCTCTTGATGATGGACATCGATCACTTCAAGAAGTTCAACGATACCTACGGCCACGCCGTCGGGGACCAGGTGCTGGCCCACGTCGCTGGCGTGATCCGGGCCAACGTCCGGCAAGACATCGACGTGCCCTGTCGCTATGGGGGCGAGGAAATGGTGGTCTTGCTGCCCGATACCGACGCCGCCGGGGCCTGGGCCTTTGCCGAGCGGTTGCGCCTGGCGATCGCCACCAATCCCTTGCCCACCGAGGCGCACGGACCGCTCGGCGTAACGGTCTCGATCGGGGCGGCCACCTGCCCGGACCACGCGCAAACGGGTTTCACCCTGATGGAGTTGGCGGACCAGGCCCTCTATGCCAGCAAGCGCGGCGGGCGCAATCAGGTGACCAGCTACCAGGCGGTGGGCGGTCTCAGCTGATGTGTCATGTGGCCTGAACTGCTGAAACTCGGCCTGCGCCAGATCTGGGCGCACAAGCTGCGCTCCGGCCTGACGGTCCTGGCCATCACGATCGGGGTCGCCAGCATCGTGACCCTGACCTCGCTGGCCGAGTCAGGCCTGGCGACCCTGACCCGGGGCATCGAGGAGATCGGTGGCACGCGCTTCATCTGGATCATTCCGGCCGAACCGCGCAGCGGCACCGGCCGCCGGGATGCTTACACGGCCGGCCTGACCCAGGGCGATCGCGATGCCTTGGCCGAGCGCATCCCAGGCCTGGAATACATCGTGGCCACCAAACGGCATTATCACGAACTGATCGCGACCCAAGGCCACGCGCCGGTGGTGACGACGCTGGTGGCCACGGAGCCGGATTATTTTCAGGCCTATCACCTGCTCCCGGCCGTGGGGCGCCTCTGGAATGACGGGGACATCGAAGCCGGTGGCAAGACCATGGTGCTGGGCGCCGGGTTGGCCCGGGAACTGTTCGGGGCCGGCACGGCGGTGGGGCGTGAGGTGAGCTTTCAGGGAACCCGCTACCGGGTGCTCGGGGTGCTGCAGCGCAGCACGAAGGATCAGGTCAGTCTCGGTTTCGACTGGGAACGGGTGGCGATCCTGCCACGCCTGGCGCGTGAACCCCTGGCACCGGTGGAGGAGATCAGTGTGTTGGTGAAGCGCCAGGAAGCAGGGGAATTCACCATCCGGCTGGCCAATCAGCTGTTGCTGCATCGGCATCGCGGCGTCGACGATTTCCAGTTTCTCGATTTCGGCAGCCTGCTCAAGAACTTTTACCTGGCCTATCGCGTCATGACCTTGCTGGTGTTCCTGATCGCGGCGGTGGCGCTGCTGATTGGCGGGGTCGGGGTGATGAACATCATGCTGGTGGCGGTGCAGGAGCGCACGCGGGAAATCGGCATTCGCAAGGCGCTCGGGGCCACCTCACGGCAAGTGATGGGTCAGTTCCTGCTGGAGGCCGCGCTGCTGAGCCTGGCGGGCGCTGCGGCGGGGATAGGCCTGGGGGTGGCCAGCGTGGCCGTCGCCAGTGGGGCGATCGCCCGCGTGGCGCCGATGTGGATCAGCCTGTTCTCCTGGGGCGCCGTGGTGGCCGGTGTGCTGGCGGCCGTGGGGACCGGACTGTTTTTTGGCTGGTATCCGGCCAAACGGGCCGCGGCGCTCGACCCGATGGTTTGTTTGCGACACGAATGAGAGCCCTGCCATGACCCCTCAGGACCTCTGGTCGACCGTCTGGCGCGCCTTGCGCATCAATCCGCAGCGCTCTGCCCTGACCCTGCTGGGGGTGATCATGGGGGTAGGCACGCTGGTGGTGCTTTCCAGCGCCATGGCGGGCGGGTTGGTGGCGATCAAGCATTCCATTGACGACGCGTCCGGCGATGACGTGGTGACCGTGACGGTGAGATGGCGGGACCCGCAGGGTCGGGCCGTGCCCCGCCTCACCCTGGCCAACTGGGCCACCCTGGCCGCCGCCGCCCCCTTGCGGCAGGCCCTCACGGTACCGGAGATCGGGAGCGAGCAGGCCCTGGCAGGCAGCCGTCCTCAACGGGCCCAGGTGATAGCCCTGCCTCCTCAAGGGCAGGCGTTCTACCAGCTCGGACTCGATCAAGGACGCTTTTTGCTGGCGGAGGATGAGCAAGCCGGTCGACGGGTCGCGGTGCTGGGGCCCGACCTGGCGGCCAACCTGTTTGCGGGGTCGGCGATCGGGCAAGAACTTCGCATCGCGGATGGCCGGTTTCGGGTGGTCGGGGTGCTCTCGCGCAAATCCGCTTTGAACGCGGGCAATCGCTTCTGGAGCCGGGCCGCGGTGATTCCCACCTCCAGCTATGCCGAACTGACGGGGGACCCCGCGCTGACCGCCATTTTGCTCAAGGCGCCCGCGGAGCGTCCGCTCGCCCAGGAATTGCCCTGGCTGGAGCACGTTGTCCGCAAACTGCTCACCGCGCGAGGGGTCCAGCCCGATAATTTGAGGGTGGCGCACAGCATGGGGGCTGGTCAGGAACATGCCGTGATTCTGGCCTTGCAGGGATTGTTGCTGGCCGTCGCCGGGATCAGCATGGGCGTCGGGGGCATCAACATCATGAACATCATGCTGGTCACGGTCGCCGAGCGAACCCGTGAAATTGGACTTCGCCTGGCACTCGGGGCCAGACCCCGTGACGTCAGGCGTCAGTTCCTGCTTGAAGCGGCCACCCTGGCGGGGCTGGGCGGCGCCGTCGGGGTGCTGGGTGGCCTGCTGCTCGCGGCCCTAGTCAGCGTCGTGATGAGCCGGGTCCTGGGCGATTGGCCCCTGGTGGTCGACCCGGGCGTGCTGCTCCTGGCCTTTCTGAGCGCGCTGGGCGTGGGCGTCGTGTTTGGCTGGTATCCGGCTTCACGGGCCGCCCGCCTGAACCCGATCGAATGCCTGCGGAACGAATGAGGGCAGCCTGACGCCGCGCTCAGGGGGCCGGTCAGGCGATGCTGGACGGGCCCTGGGAGCCGACGCCAACCATCATCAGAGTCGGTTGGTGGATTCGCTGGCGCTGGTCGGGTCGATGTAGACCAGGTCGCCGGACTCGAGCCCCTGCCGGATTTCCACCTGGCTGTCCGATTGTGCACCGAGGAAGACCTCGCGCGTTTGGATGGCGCTCAGGTCCCGCTTGCCCGCGGGCAACCAGGACACCTCGGCTCGCCGGTCCGGCTTCCTCCTCACGGCCTCCACGGGCAGCAACACGACATTCTTGCGTTCCGCGGTCAGGATATCCAGGTCTGCCCGCATGCCGGGTCGCAAGGCGCTCTGCGCCTGGGTATCCGACGTCGACAGCAGCACCTGCACGGGGAAGAGCAGCAATTCCCGCTGGGTGGGGTGTGGCTCTGCCGCCGGCGCCAGCTTGTAAACCTGCCCTTGAAGGGTCTTGCCGGACAGGGTTTCCAGGCGGACCTGGACCGGTTGTCCGAGCGAGACGCGCGCGATGTCGGCCTGATTGACCTCGGATTCGACCACCAGACGGCCCAGATCCGCCACCGTCAACAAGGGACTGCCGGCGGACTGCGAGGCGCCCCCCGGGGTAACCATCTCTCCCACTTCGATGGCACGATGAATCACCGTGCCGGTCAGGGGAGAGCGCACGGTGGTATCGCTCAGCTGGTCCCAGGCAGCTTGGCGGGCGACTTCCGCCTTGCGCAAGCGGGCGCGCACCTGCGCCAGCTCGGGGGCTCGGGCCCCGGCCCCGAGGCGCGCCAGCCGACTGGCTGCGGCTTCCACGCTGGCCTGGCCGCGTTCATCATCGGCCTGCGCGATGCCCCATTCGCGCGGGGTCAGCGCGCCCACCGCCAGGGCTTGCCTGGCGCGGTGGCGCTCTTCCCGCGCCTGCCGTGCGCGGGCGCGCGCCTCGGCCAGCAGGGCCCGCGCCTCGGCCACTTCCTCCCGTCGCGGGCCCGCCTGCAGGGCTTCCAGTTCCGCCCGCACCATGGCCAGGTCCGCGTCGGCCTGGGCCAGTGCGCGGGCGTAGTCGCGGGATTCGATGGTCAGCAGCACCTCGCCCCGCTTCACGCGTTGCCCCTCTTTGACGCGCACCTCGGCCACCTGGCCGGCCACCTTGGCCCGGATGTCCACCTTGGTCAGCGGCTGCACGCGGCCCGTTTCCGACACGCGCAGCGTCAGGTCCCCGCGCACCGCCGTGACCAGGCGTTCAGGGGCGATCGCCTGGCCAGTCTGCCAGCGCGACCAGCCCAGGCCGGCCCCGAGCAACAAGAGGGCCAGCAGGGTGGGAAGGGCAAATCGCTTCACGGAACCTCCAACGTGGACGTCGCCATCAGGCCGGCCTGGAGGGGCAGGTCGGGGGCCCACTCCCCCGTGGCGCGGGCCAGGCTGGCGATCGCCAGCGCGTGGTCGATGCGGGCATCGATCTGTTGATGCGAGGCCAGCTTCAGACTTTGGCGCGCCTCGTTCAACTCCGTCACCAAGGCGTATCCGTAACGGTAACGGTTCTCCAGCCAGGCCAGGTTTCTGGTGGCCAGGGCCACGCTGCGCTGGCCGATCTGCAAGCGACGACGGGCCAGCGCCAGCTGCGCGTGGGCCTGTTTGACTTCCAGCTCCGCGCTGCGTCTCGCCGCCTCCAGGGCGGCCTCCGAGGCAGATGCCTGCAACTGCTGGGCCTGGATGTTGCGCTGGATGACGCCGTGATCGAACAGGTTGTAGCTGAGGTTGAGTCGGGCGTCCCAGGTGCCGACCAGGTTCGGTAGCACATTGCGGTTTTGCGAGGTGGGAATGAAGGGATTGTTGCCGTGCTGGTAGGCGCTGATGGCTTCCAGCTGGGGCAGTTTTTCGGCCGCGGCGACTCCCACGCCGGCCTGCTTCGCGGCCAGGTCCGCCTCGGCCAGCCGCAGGTCGGGCCTGCGCTCGCGCGCCTTGGCCAGACTGACTTGAAGGGACACTGGATCCCCGGCCGTGGGGGCTGGCGGGTCCTGGAGCGGCACGCCCAAGATGTCGCGTTGCAGCAAACTGGCAAGCTGATCACGGGCACGTCGGGCCTCATCGCTGGCCTTCAAAGCCTCGCTTTCCTCGGTCAGGAGGGTCACTTCCGCCCGGTCGAGTTCGGCGGCGTGGGCCCGACCGAGCTGAAAGCTCGACCGCACCAGGTCACGCGCGGTTTGCGCCCTGGTCATCGCCTCCTGCTGGGTCGCGGCCCGCAGTTCGGCCCGGCGCGCGGCCCAGTAGGCCTGGGTGACCTGCCAGACCAGCTGCTGACGCACGTGCTGCGCGCGGGCCTGGCTGGCCGTCACGGAGGCTTCGGCCTGGCTGATCTGATGGTCCAGCCGGAAGCCGGTGAAGAGAGGCCAGCGTGCCAGCAACGTGGCATTGCCGATCGGAGCGACGATCGGCGTAGGAGCCGAGTTTCCGAACAGGCCAAAGACCCCGGAGTAGTTCCCCACGGCCAGCTGCCCGGAATAGCTGAACCGCTCGGCGTGGGTACCATCCGCCACGACCCGCGCCCGACGCGATTCGAGTTCAGCCTGATGCATCTCGGGGCTGCACGCGAGGGCGCGTTGTAGCGCGTCGTTCAGGCTGAGGGGGGCAGGCGGGGCGGCAAGATTGCCCAGCAGCAGCGCGGTCAACACGTCGGCTGTCCTTGCGGTCGCGGGCGGGGGGAGGCGTTGGACCCGTCGGCCACGATGCGGCCGTCACGGAAGCGCACGATGCGTTGGGCATACGCGGCCACGTCTGGTTCGTGCGTGACCATCACGAGCGTGATGCCCTCCGCGTGCAGATCCAGAAACAACGCCATGATCTCGTCGGTGGTTCGGGAATCCAGGGCGCCGGTCGGTTCGTCTGCCAGCAAGACGCGAGGTCGAGTCACGATCGCGCGGGCGATCGACACGCGTTGCTGCTGCCCCCCACTGAGCTGGTTGGGATGGTGCTCCAGGCGATCGCCCAGACCCACCCGCTGCAACGCCAAGCGGGCGCGCTCTCGGCGTTCGGCAGGTTTGACACCCGCGTAGATGAGTGGCAACTCCACGTTGGCGATCGCCGAGGTGCGGGCCAGCAGATTGAAGCTCTGGAATACGAAGCCCAGCTTGCGGTTGCGCACGGCGGCCAGGGCCTCTTCATCCAGATCCTGGACAGACGTTCCATCGAACGTGTAGCTCCCGCTGGAGGGACGGTCGAGGCAGCCCATGATGTTCATCATGGTCGATTTGCCCGATCCTGAGGTGCCCATGATCGCCACAAATTCGCCCGAGCTGATCGACAGAGACACATCGTCGAGGGCCCGAAAGCTGGTAAGTCCGGTGGCGTAGGTTTTGGAGATATTGCGTAGCTGAATCATGCGCACGGCGGCGGAATGGGCCGCTGCTATATACTACAACGGCATGAGGATTCCCGATGGGGCGGACCCGTGGTTCGACGCGAACCTGCCAGAAACGACGCCATGCGCATCCTGATGGTGGGGCACGAATGGTTCAGCGATCACGCGGGCGGCGGGGGGCGGTACCTCCACGCGGCCGCCTCCGGTTTGGCCGCCAGGGGGCACGCCGTGACGGTTCTGGTGCCGCGCCAGGGAACCGGGCTGCCGGAGGAGATGCCCCAGCCTGGACTGCGCCTGCTCAGAGCTGAGCTTGGCGAGCGGGCGTCGACCTGGTGGCGCGGGCTCCTGCGGGTCTTACCCGGCCTGGTGGAGCGCTTCGGTCCTTTCGATGTGGTTCACAGCCACTTTGCCGCCATGGGGCTGGTTCCCCTGTGGCATCCTTGCCTGAAGTCCACGCGCCGAATCGGCCAATTCCAGGGGCCGTGGGCGATCGAAAGCCGCTGGGCGGGCCATTCCCCCTTGAGCTGCGGCTTGCGCTGGGCGATCGAGCGCCTCGCCTATGCTCGCTGTCACCGCCATGTGGTTCTCTCGCGGGCGTTTGCAGAGTTACTGGCAGCCACTTACGGGGTGGACCCGGCGCGCATCGAGGTGGTCCCGGCCGGGGTCGACACCGACCGCTTCAAGCCGGCAGATGACCGCGCCGCGCTGCGGGCCCAGCTCGGCGTGGCGCATCAGCGGGTCTGTCTGGCCACGCGGCGGCTGGTGCAACGGATGGGCCTCGATGTGCTGCTGCGGGCCTGGAGCCAGGTCGCTCCGCAGCATTCCCAGGCGCGGCTGGTGCTGGCCGGGGAAGGGCCCTTGCGAGGGGAGCTGGAAGCCCTCACGGACCGTCTGGGCTTGCGCGCCCAGGTGACCTTCCTCGGGCGGATCGCAGACGATGAGCTGGTGGCCTGGAATCAGGCGGCCGATCTGGCCGTCCTCCCCACCCGCGACCTCGAAGGGTTCGGTCTGGCCACCGTGGAGGCACTGGCTTGCGGCACTCCCGTGATCGGGACTCAGGCCAGCGCCACGCCGGAAATCTTGGGGCCCCTGGACGCTGGGCTGTTGGTGCCGCCCGCGGATGTCGATGCCATGGCCAGCCGTCTGGGCGCCTGGCTGGAGGGTCGGGCGCCCGGGCCCTCGCGCGAGGCCTGCCGGAACCACGTGCTGGCCCATTACACCTGGCCTCGGGCCATCGATCGCCTGGAGCGGATCCTTGCCGGAAACTGAACCCTCACCCACCATTCTCTTGCTGGATCACACGGGGGAACTCGGGGGCGCTGAACGGGTGCTGCTCGAACTGACCGAGGACGCGGCCTCAGCAGGATTTCGCACCTTGGTGGCCTGTTCGGGGGGGGCCTTGCGCACGCGCCTGATCGCTCAGGGCACCGAAACCTGGGAGCTGCGCCTCGGGGAGGCCCTGCGCACCGTCTCGCGCGAGGTCTGGCGGCAGTCGCCCTGGCGGGTGCTCTGGCAGGCTCGGGAACTGGGGCTGGAGGCCTGGCGCCTGGCGGCTCGCGCGCGAGAGGCCCAGGTGACCCTGATCCAGACCAACACCTTGAAGGCTCACATCCTGGGCGCGCTGGTCGCTCGCCTGGCGGGGCTGCCCCTGGTCTGGCACATGCACGACATGCCGAGTTCCCGGGGGGACACGCGCCGCCTGCTCCAGGTCGCCGCCTTGATTCGCCGGCCACGGGGAATTCTGGCCGTGTCCCAGGCCGCCGCGAGCGACTTGCCCCTCGATCTTCAATCCCTGGTGCGGGTCGTTCACAACGGCATCGACCTGTCGGCTTTCGACGCGGCCGCAGCCCAGTCCCGGCCTTGCGAGGCGTGGCCGGAAGCGCCCGCGCGGGTGGTGGGGGCGGTCTCCTGGCTGATTCCCTGGAAAGGTCTGGACGTCCTGATCACGGCCTTCGCCAGCCTCTCGCCCCGGCATCCTGACCTGCGACTGGTGATCGTGGGCGATACGATCTTCCAGTGGCGCGAGGAACGCCAGCGGTTGGAACACCTGGCCCGGGCCCTGGGGCTCACGGAGCGCGTGGTGTTTCTGGGCGCGCGGGAGGATGTGCCGAGTTTGCTTCGGCGGATGGACCTGTTCGTCCATCCTTCCCGTTTCGAACCCTTCGGACGGGTCTTGCTCGAGGCCATGGCCGCTGAACGGGCCGTGGTGGCCTGCGCGGCCGGCGGGGTTCCCGAGGTCGTGGCGGCAGACGTCAGCGGCTTGCTCGTGCCCCCCGGCGAAGCGGAGCCGCTGGCTGCAGCCATTGAAACGCTTCTGGCGGATCCTCAGCGGGCCGCGCAGTTGGGGCGGGCTGGCCGCCTCCGCGCCGCGCAGCACTTCTCGCTGGCCAGCACGCGGCAGGCCGTGTATGCGGCCTGGCGCAGCTGGTGCAAGGACCAGGCGTAGCGACGCTCAGGGCGACGCTTTGCGCGCCTGAGTCTCCGCAGGCTCCTGGGCAGCGATGGAGCCGCCTGAACGTTTCCGCCGTTCCTGTCGCCAGATCCAGATGCCCAGCCAGACCGGCAGGGACAGCTTGGGGCCCTGGCACAGTAGACGGATGCGCCGGGAGATCGGGTTCAGCACGGGCAGTTGCAAGCGAGGCCCTTCGCCGAACAGGCCCTGCGCGAGTCGCTGACCTTGCACGTCACAGGCGTAGATGCGTGGAGCCGTGAGCCAGGTGCGCACGGCAAAATGGCCGAACGTGCGGCAGGGATAAGGGCGAACCGGATAAATGCTGCAGCGTTCCTCCACCAGAAAGGGGCAGGCGATGCGGGCCCGCTCGATCAGGGGGGCAGACAGCAGCAAGGCCGTGAAGCTACGCTGGGCCCAGCCGAAGACCCAACGCCACAGCCCCGTGAAACGGCTCCGATAGCGCTGGACCAGGGCCTCGCGCTGGGCCTCATCCCAGTGATTCTCCAGGTGTCGCGCGATCACCTGCCATTCGGTGTGGGTGATGGTGAAGAGCGCGACGGGATAGTAGCAGCAACTGCCACATCCCGCACGGCACAGGCTTTGCGGGAAACTCGCCTTGACGCCATCGGCCAGGACGTCCAGCAGGTGATAGAGATCGCGCGGATCTTCGCTGCCGGCGAAGTGGTCAGCGGCGGGGAGACGCTCGCTGACCACCTGCATGGCTTCGGCCAAGGGGGCTGGGTCAACCGCCTGCTCATCGGCCAGGGCCTGGTCAAAACCTCCCTCCGGCGCTGTCGAGGGTACGGCCTGGCGGCGAAAGAGGTATCGCACGGGCTGGGGTCTCGCTCACGGGGGTGACGGGCCAAACGCCTCCCCATGCTACACTCCTGGCATGCGCACGGCCATCACGGACCTCTTCGGCATTTCCTACCCCATTGTTCAAGCGGGCATGGTCTGGTGCTCTGGCAGTCGCCTGGCTGCGGCCGCCTCGAATGCAGGGGCCTTGGGCCTGGTCGGCGGCGGCTCGATGCGGCCGGACACCTTCCGCGAGCATTTGCGCGCGATGCCCGCCCGGACGAACCTGCCGTGGGGGGTGAACATTCCGATCTTTCACAAGTACGCAGCGGATCAGATCGCGATCGCGCTGGAGGAAGGTGTTCGGATCGTCTTCACATCAGCCGGCAATCCCAAGACCTACACGCCCCTGCTCAAACAAGCCGGTGTGACGGTGGTTCACGTGGTGGCCACCGGGGCCCAGGCGCGCAAAAGCCAGGACGCCGGTTGTGATGCCGTCGTGGCGGAGGGCTTCGAGGCGGGCGGTCACAATGGTCCAGATGAGCTGACCACGATGGTGCTGACGCGCTTGGCGGTCCAGGCCGTGAGCATCCCGGTGATTGCGGCCGGTGGCGTGGCCGATGGCTTTCAAATGTGTGCGGCGCTGGCGCTCGGGGCGGCCGGGGTTCAGCTGGGGAGTCGGTTTGCCGTCACGCAGGAGTCGTCGGCCCATGCGGCCTACAAGCAAGCGGTCTGCGCGGCCACCGAAAACGCCACCGTGCTGGGATTGAAGGCGATCGGTCCGGCTCGTTATTTAAAAAACGAGTTTGCCCGGGCCGTGCAGGCGGCGGAGGCGAACGGTGCACCGCCCGCCGAATTGCAGGCCTTACTGGGCTCCGGGCGGGCCCGGCGAGGTATCTTCGAGGGGGAACTCGACCAGGGCGAATTGGAGGTTGGGCAGGTGGCTGGTCTGATCGCGGATGTCCCGACGGCCGCCGAGGTGGTCGCCCGACTGCTCAGCGAATATGCCGAGGCGCGTGGCCGCTTGCCCTGAGAGGGACGTGTGGCGCTTGACTCAAGAGGGCTCGCGCCAGGGGCGCAGATGCGCGTCGATCTCCCGGAGGGCGTAATAGCGGTTGGCGATCGCCTGGGCATATACCTGAGGCGAGCGAATCACCGGTACGGGGCGACCGTGGGCCACCAAGCGTCTCCAAGACGGATACCAGACGTCCATGACCGTCCCGACCATGTCGTGCGGTCGCCACTTGCGGGAAAACTCGCCGACGGTGAGTTTGACGTTCAGAGACGGGTCCATCAGCTCTCGCGTCGAGAGGTGCGGATATTCCCGGGACTGCAGCGAACCGAGGCCCACGGCACATTTGGAGCCCCGCACGTAATATTGACGCGCGTCGAACTCGCTCTCCAGCCAGATGTAGGCTCCCACGACCAAGGGGTCGATGCCTTGGCGCAGCGCAAATGTTTTGATCAAGGCACCGTAGCGGCGCCAGCCGCGGATGCCCACCCGGTAGTTCAGGCCCCGCCGGGCAAAGCGATCCCCACGACTGGGTGGAGGGAAATTGTAGCCGGATCGCAAACCAGAACGTGCGCTCTGGCGAAGTGACACCGTCTCACCGTGGCGAGGGGCCAGGTGACCGACCGGCCGAAACTGGGTTGGGGTGAACCGGGAGTGACGCGGCGACGACTCTTCCGGGGAGGCGAACACGGGGGCCGCCAACAGGAGTGCCAACGCACCCCCCATCCATCCGAGCCTGGCGAAGGAATTCGCCATCGAGCCTCCTTTCTCCGAGCGTGGAACGGAGTACCTGGATTCCCACCGGCACGCTTCGAGCAAGAGGAAGATAGGTTGAATTCCTATGATGCCCATCACAATACTTAACAGTCAAGGAACCACGCCCGCTCGCGCGGAGTTCCCGCCTACTTGAGGTTGCGGAAAAGATGGCCTGAAGGTTTTTTCCGGGATTTCTCTCAGGACGCCGATCCGGATCACCGAAAGTAGACGGTGGGACCCTGGAGAATGAGAGTGTCATGATCTTCCGCGCCTTCTTGCAACCGCAGCCCCGACGGTTGCCCAGGCTTTGTTTCGTCGGGGGTTGTGTCTGGTGTTTGCTGGATGCACCGGTCTCGGCCGGGGCCGGCGTGACCCTCGATCGGCCCATCTTCGACCGCGAAACGAACGTCGTCCTGATCCCGTTTCGCGGGGAAGTACCGAAAGCCGATCTGCAGAGCTTTGACGGCGGCACGCGCCTGAGCGTCGAATTCACGGGCTCGCAGACGACCTCCCAGACGCCCTACAAGTTGGGGGTGTTTCACCCGCTGGTCACGAAGATCGAACTGAAGCCGGTCCGAGACCAGATTCGCGTGCGGCTCGATATCGGTTTGACGACCCCGGCCCAATGTACCGTCGTGCCCGACCTCCGGCGCGGGGTGCTGCGCGTCCAACTGTCCCCCAGTGTGGAACCCGCCCCGCTTCAGGCGGTGGCGAGCCTGCCGACTCCCCCACCCGTCAGCTTGCCCGGAGAATTCCCGGCTGCGCCCGGGAGAAGCGAAGGGGGCACCTACACGGCCAATCAGGAGCGTTTCCAGCGGAATCCCGTGATCAGTGCTTCCCCCCCGCCAGTCCCGTTGTGGGGTGGGCCCGTATCGGGCATGGCGTCCGGCGCCTATTGGGGAGGGCCTCCCCCGGGTCCTCCGCCCGCTGTCCCCTATTCCTGGGAACCGAGCGTGTCGCCCCCCGTGCGCTATGGTGGAACCGCCCCGTTGCCAGGTACACCCGCGTCGGGGGAATACGTCTATCGCAAGGCGGTCCCCAGCGACAATGGCCGGGACGTGACCGAAATCCAGGTCCGCACCCCGCGTCGTTCCGATGTTGACATTCAGCCGGATCCGCCGCAAGCGGGGGTCACGGTCAACGTGGTCGGCCCCGAGGGGGTGCGCCCCGCCCTGAGCGCGCCCACCGCCCAGGATTCACGAGAGGGCTGGATCAACCCGTTGCCCAATGAGCCGTGGAAGATGCCGGTTTACAAGGGCGACGTGATTTTTCGACCGGTCACGGCCGTGGAAGCCTTGCTGGGGTTTGCCTCGGTGTCCGAACGGGCGGATCGCCTGGGCAGCAATTTCGACGGTTCCGGTTCGACCTTGCTGGGGTTTGCAGCCCACGTTCCGTTGAGCGCCTCCTGGAATGTCAACGCTTCGCTGGAAAACCTGGCCTACACCATCCAGAGTCAACAACTGGCGGAAGCCAACACCCGACGCGACGAATTCTATGGCGGGTTGTCGCTGGAATACCTTCCCATCCGTCGTCCCTGGGTGCTGGCCACCGGCTTGGGTTATACGGGACGCTTCGTCAATCAGACCCAGAACAGCGTCCTGTTGCCGCCCCCAGAGACCAGTGCGCTGTTCGTGCCTAACTTGCTGTTCCACGGGCCCACGCTCGGCACGAGGCTCTGGGTTCCGTTCTGGCAGGCGTTGGGCGTGACGGGCGAGGTGCAGTTCGCCCCCTTCATGTTCCAGGTCGGGAGCGATCTGCCTCCTGCCATTGGTAATGTGCTGGGCTATCAGGCTAACCTGGGGTTGAAATGGGGTGCCCGCCAGTGGGCAGCCAACCTGGGTTGGCGGATCCAGGGGCAGCGGGCCTACAATGGCGTCTATGGTTTTGCCCGTTCGGGGCCCGAGGCGTGGCTGATATGGCGTTTCTGAGCTGCTGGCGGGGAATCGTGGCCGGCCCGCTGCTCGTGGCCGGCGTGCTCGGTTGCACGGCCAACGCGGTCAACACCGCCACCCTCTACAAACCGGTGCGTGGCGTGATCGAGCTGGCTGTGGTCGTCCCGTCCGGGGAAGCCGTCGAGCGGGTGCAGTTTCAATTGAATGACGAGGTCGTGGCAGAAGACACGAACGGAGCGGACGGGTTCTCGGCCGAAATCGACACCTCCGGCTTGCCGCCCGACGTGCTGGCCAAGCTCGCCGCGGTGGGGGTCCGAACGGACGGCACCGTCGTGGTGCTGCGAGAGAACTTCATCCTGATCGATCCGCGGGTGGTCGCCGTCGCCAGCGTGACGCCAGCCGCGAGTGGAACCGTGACCCCGAACGGAACGGCCAGCGGCACACGCTGAGCGTGGCGGCTCAAATGAGCCGAACGGGAGGCGCGTGGGGACCACCGTGGCCGCTGCGGAACAGAGGGCCGGCATCCAGTAATCGAAAGAGCCGCTGGAAGGGCACCGGCATGCCCAGTTCATGCTCCTGATCGGCCGGGACCCAAGCGCTCGGCAGATCCTCCGGGCCAGCCCCTTTCAACCGGGCTTCGAAGACCGCGATCGTCAGCCGGCGATGGGTCAGGGTGTGAGGGATGACGGTCAGCAGCGAACCCAGCTCAAGTGGCCAGCCTGCCACGTGAAAGAGCCTTTCGGCTTGCGAGTACGATTCAGCCAGGCGGCTCGGGTCAACCTCCGGCCACTCGATCGTGGGCGGCGCCCACAGCCCCCCCCAGATGCCGGGGGAGGCTCGACGCTGCAGCAGCACCTGGCGGTTGTCTTGAATCAGGGCCGAGGCAAGGACCAGATCCTTCGGGGGGCGTCCCCCAGATTTCAGCGGTAGGGATTCCGCCTCGCCTGCCGCCCAGGCCCTGCAGTGGCGCGCCAGCGGGCAACCCTGGCAGTTGGGAGAATGCGGGGTGCAGCACGTTGCCCCCAGGTCGAAGATGGCCTGATTGAGGTCGCCTGGGTTCGTTACCTCCTCCAGCAGCCGGGTGACCCAGGCTGTGACCTGCCTTCTCGCGGTCGGCTTCGCGATGTCCTCCCTGAGCAACGCCAACCGACTGACGACGCGCAGCGCATTGCCATCCACGGCCGGAAACGCCAGCCCATGGGCGATGCTCAGGATGGCGCCGGCCGTGTAATCGCCGATGCCCGGCAGGCCGCGCACGGCTTCCCAGGTGCGCGGAAACACCCCGCCGTGGTGGTCCCGGATGATGCGGGCGGCCGCGTGCAGGTGGCGCGCCCGCGAATAATACCCCAGCCCCTCCCAGGCCTTCAGCACTTGCGCCTCGCTGGCGTCGGCCAGGTCCTGCACGCCCGGGAAGAGAGTCATCCAGCGTTGAAAGTAGGGAATGACCGTCTTGACCTGGGTCTGCTGGAGCATGATTTCCGAGATCCAGATGGCGTAGGGATCGCTCAGACCACGCCAGGGAAGCTCGCGCGCGGTGTCGGCGTACCAGGCCAGCAGATCCCTGGCCAGCGCAGCAGGATGGTTCACGACGTCAAACTCCCTTGCGGAGGGGGGGCATCGGGCGATCGCCCTGCGCGCAGCGCGTTCAGCCGCACCTCGTGTTGTGCCTCGAAACCCCGCGGGCAGGGCGTATAGAAGGTCTGGGGTTCGGCTTCCAGCGGCCAGTAGTCCTGCGCCACCCAGCCTCCCTCGCCAAGGTGAGGGTCCTGGTACCCCTCCGCATTCCCCAGGCGGGCCAGCAGGCGGGTCGGCGCGTTGCGCAGGTGAAGCGGCACGCGCAACCCGGGGTGGGCCGCTTCATAGGCGAGAGAGGCCTGGCCAGCCCGCTTGACGCTGTTGCTCTTGGGCGCAAGGGCCAGATACAGCGTGGCCTGCCAGAGGGGATACTGGGCTTCCGGCAAGCCCAGCAACTGAACGGCCTGGG
Source organism: Candidatus Sericytochromatia bacterium (assembly GCA_035285325.1). NCBI lineage: Bacteria > Bacillati > Candidatus Sericytochromatia > Candidatus Sericytochromatia bacterium. The sequence goes on along the minus strand of JAYKJB010000004.1, from coordinate 8,954 downwards.
CGGCCGAGACGGCCAACGAGAGGGCCTGGGGGTCCGCATTGCCAATGTCTTCACTGGCGAAGATCACCAGCCTGCGCGCCACGAAGACCGGGTCGTCACCTCGATTGAGCATGCGGGCCAACCAGAGCAAGGCGGCATCCGGATCGCTGCCGCGCAGGCTTTTGATCAACGCTGAAACCGTGTCATAGTGGTGCTCACCGGCCCTGTCGAAGGCGGCGCCGCGCTGCATCGCCTCCGCCACCTGGGCCACGTCGATAGTGGACCCGCCCCCTTCCCCGCCGGCCAGCAGATGGGCCGCGTCCTCCAGGCCATTCAGGGCCGCCCGCGCGTCGCCGGCCGCCAGCTCCACCAGGAGCGCGAGTGCATCCGCCGTCAGGTCTCCCTCGGGCCTTCCGAGGCCGCGTTCGCGGTCGGTCAGCGCCCGCCGCACGATGCGCGTCATGGCCGCCTCGTCGAGGGCCTGCAGGGGCAGCACGCGTACCCGGGACAGCAAGGCGGCATTCAGCTCGAAACTCGGGTTCTCGGTGGTCGCCCCGAGCAGCACCACCGAGCCTTGCTCCACGAACGGAAGGAAGGTGTCCTGCTGGCCCTTATGGAAACGATGGATTTCGTCGACGAAGAGCAGCGTCTCCACTCCCTGGCGTTGGCGCGCCTCTGCATCGGTCAGAATTCGTCGAAGCTCGGGCACCCCCTGCGTCACGGCACTGAAGGTGACCAGGTGGGAGCGTCGCTCGGCGGCAATCAGGCGTGCCAGGGTCGTTTTCCCCGACCCCGGAGGGCCCCACAGGAGCAGACTGGGAAGGCGGCGGGCGGCGACGACCCGCTCGAGCAGGCGCCCCTGTCCCAGCAGATGGCCCTGGCCCACGAATTCGGCCGGCGTGCGCGGGCGCATGCGGTGGGCCAAGGGGGCACCTGGGCCCCCGTCGGCCGGAAAAAGCGGCAGCGGAAGGTCCTGGCTCATGGTCGCCATGCTATCACGTCGCCCGCGCAAGGCCGACGCCGCGAGCCTCTACCCGAAAATCGGCCCTTCGGATACCCTGATAAGGCCATGCGTGTGTCCCAGTCTTCTCGTCGTCGATTCATCACGCGCCTCGCGGTCGCTTGTCTGGCGCTGTCGAGCTTGTTCGAGCGTCCTGCGACCGCGATTCCGGCGCTGGCTTACGGGCGTGATGCGGCCGAATTTCTGAAGGCCTACCACGCGGACCTGGCCCCAACCAACCGCCTGTTCATCGCCCGCAAGTATGCCCTGATGAGCGACTCCGCGATCGGGTTTTTTCGGGGTTCGGCCCCGCTGTTTTACCGGGACCTCTCGGAGCATCCGAAGCTGAAGACCCCGATCGCGATTCGCCTGATGGGGGATTTGCATCTCGAGAACGCGTCGGCCTACCGCACGACCAACGGGGCCTTCGCCTTTGATCTGGACGACTTCGATGAGGCCTGCGTGGGCCCCTACAGCTGGGAATTGGCCCGCGTGCTGGTCAGTCTGCGGTTGCACCTGCGGGAGGCGAATCTCTCCCCGGCCGCCACCGAGCGCCTGGTCCGCCGTTTGCTGAAGGGCTATCTGGACCGGCTCGCGGGGTATTCACAGTCTCCCGCCTCCCTCAACGCTCCGGTCACGGCGGGCCAGGTGCCGGGGCCCGCCGCCGAGGCGATCGCCGCCGCTTCGCGTGGCTCGCGTGCCAGGCAGCTGGCAGAGTGGGCCCCCGCGGGCGAATTGAAGACCGGCAAAAAGCAGCGCCCGCTCGACCGGGCCACCCACCAGGCCCTCGCGCAGGCTGTGCGAGAATATGCGGCCGGGCGAGCCGAAGGGGAGGCCTTCTTTCGCGTCAAGGATGCCGTGCGCCGAGTGGCTGGACTGGCCAGCCTGACCCGGCAACGCTTCCTGGTGCTCGTAGAGGGGCCGACCCGGCGCGCGTCCGACGACGTGCTGCTGGACCTCAAGGAGCAACGCGCCGCCGCCGGGACACCCTGGTTGCCCGCCGGGCACGGTGGCTCGGCTGAGCGCGTCCGGCAAGCCTGGCGCTACTTCGTGCCGGATGCCGATGCCTTGCTGGGCACGCTCTCGATGCGGGGGGTGAGCTTTCTCGTCAAGGAATTCAGCCCCTTTCGTGGGGAGGTGGAGGTGGACGAGCTGAACAGCGAGGCCCGCTTCGGCCAGTATGTCGACACGGTGGCACTGCTGGTGGCGCGAGCGCACGCGCGTTCGGGCCAGGGTACGGCGATCTTGCAAGATTCGGGCGGCCTGGATGAACTGGTGAAGCGGCTTTCGGATTTCACCGCCGCTTACGCCATACAGGTGGAGGCGGATCGCGAGATCTGGAAGACGTACATGGACCCCTGAGGGCGCGACGCGGTCACCTGTCACCGCGCCGCTCACGCCAAGCGGCGACTGGCGGCCGCTCAGACCACCACGAATGGATCGACCTGATGCAGGGCGTGCACGGGCACGTGTCCGCCGAGGGCGTCTCTCAACAGGTCCGCGAGCACGGGAACGACCGGTTGCTCCGAACCGACGTGGCCGACCTCGATGAAGCTCAGGCCTGCGGCAAGCGCGTCCAGCGCGGCGTGGTGGCGAACTTCACCCGTGATGTAAACGTCCGCTCCGGCCGCCAGGGCTTCCTTCCAGTAATCGCCGCCGCTGCCACCCAGCCAGGCCACCCGGCGGACGGCTCGATGGCCCTCACCCACATAGCGCACGGCTGAGACCCCCAGGTCCGCCTTCACCCGCTCGGCAAAGGCCGCCAGCGGAGTTGCGATTTCCAGGTCGCCGACCAGGCCGAACCCCTCCGCTTGGCCCCCTCCCACCAGTTGCAGCACGTCCAGGGCGGGCGCCTCGAAGGGATGGGCGGACAACACGGCCTGGCGCACGGCGTCCAGGCGATCGCCGGGCACCACGAACTCCAGGCGGCGCTCGTGAACCCGCGTGTCCTGGCCGGCCGAGCCGACGGCAGGCTGAGCCTCCGGGCCGGCTTGAAATTGGCCCTCGGAATCCCAGGCATACACGGCGCGATGATAATCGCCTTCCTGCCCGGCACCCGCCTCCCAGGCGGCTTCACACACGGCGCTCACCTGAGCGATGGGCACATGAATCCCCAGCTTGTAGCGCGGCATTTCGCCGTTGCGGTGGAGCAGGGTCCGCCCTTGCAAGCCCAGGCGTGAGGCCAGGGCGTGGTTCACGGTGGTCGCATCCAGATTGGTATGCGCGGAATACAACGCGCAGTCTGCTTTGATCAGGGCCTCCAGGGTGCGTCCCGGTTCCTGGCGCAAGTCGAGACTGCGCGGCGGCTTGAACAGCAGCGGATGATGCGTCACGACCAGGTTGGACCCTTGGGCAATGGCGGCTTGCACCGCCTCGAAGGTGGGGTCCAGGGCCACCGTGACGCCGCCCAAGGGACGGCCCGGATGCCCCACCATGAGGCCCACGTTGTCCCAGTTTTCGGCGAGGCGGGGCGGGGCCATCCGCGCCATGACGTCGATGACGGTCTGAATCGTGAACGCTGCGGTCATTTCGGCGCCTCCCGCGTCATGGTACGATAGTAAAGCTGCGTTTAAACCGTCATAGAGACGATTTCAAGGGTTCAAACAGATGGCGCCCCAGCGGGGGCGCGTCTTGGCAGCCCGGAGGCGCCCACGAATGGCCAAGAAAGTATACATCAAGACATACGGCTGTCAGATGAATCAGAACGACACCGAGCGCATGCTCGGGATGTTGTCCGAGCGCGGCTATGAGGCCTCGGACACGGCCTTGATGGCGGATCTGGTGATCGTCAATACCTGTGCCGTGCGCGAAAAGGCCGAGGACAAACTGTTCAGCTTGCTCGGTGAGTTGCGGGAGATCAAGCATCTCAAGCCAGACGCGGTGCTGGCCGTCAGTGGCTGCGTGGCGCAGTACATGGGCGAGCGGATGCGTCTCCGGGCCCCTCATGTCGATCTGGTGTTCGGGACGGAGAATATCCACGAATTGCCCCGCTTGCTGGACGAGGTGCTGGCGACGCGGACGCCCATGGTGGCCCTGCGACCCTTCTCGGATGAGTTGCCGCCCGAAATGCCCGTTTTGCGTCAGGGCAAGCACTCGGCCTGGGTCACGGCGATTTATGGATGTGACGATCGCTGCACCTATTGCATCGTGCCGAAGGTGCGTGGCGACCAGAAGAGCCGAGAGATAGCCGATCTGGTCCGTGAGGTCGAACGGGTGGTGGCCGAGGGCTTCGGTGAGGTCGTCCTGCTTGGCCAAAACATCAATGGCTATGGCAAGGACCTGACGCCCAAGCGGTCGCTGGCCGACCTGATCGAGGCCACCGCTGCCGTTCCCGGCGTCAAGCGGGTGCGCTGGCTGACCGGTCACCCGCGTGACCTGGACGAGGATCTGGTGCGACGCATCGCGGCCCTGCCCAACGTTTGCGATTACTTTCACATCCCGATCCAGCACGGGGATGATGACGTGCTCAGGCAGATGGCGCGCGGCTACACCCGGTCCAAGTATGTGGCCAAGGTCGAGATGATCCGCTCCATTCTGCCCGAGGCCGGCATCAGCACCGACCTGATCGTGGGCTTTCCGGGGGAGACCGAGGAGCAGTTCCAGCAGACCGTCTCGATCGTTCGCGAGATGCGCTTCGCCGCGGTCAACACGGCCGCTTACTCCCCTCGTCCAGGCACCTATGCGGCCACCCGGCAGGACCAGGTGCCGGAGGAAGTGAAGGACCGTCGCCTGCGCGAACTCAATGCCGTGGTGAATGAGGTGGCGACCACGGTCAGCCGCGCCATGGTCGGAAGCCTCCAGGAAGTGTTCGTCGAAGGCCCCAGCAGCAAGGACCCGAATATCTACACCGGGCGGGCCCGCAACAATCGCGTGGTCTTCTTCGAGGCCTCGCCGCAGGTGGTGGGTGAGTTGGTGCAGGTTCGCATCACCGAGGCGCGCACCTGGACCATCCGAGGCGAGCTGGTGCAGCAGCCTGAGGAGGCGCCTCGCACCCTCGCGACCACCCCTCGCTGAATCGGACGCCCCCCTCTCCAAACGACAAGGCCTGTCTTGGCAGACAGGCCTCATCGTTGTGTGTGTGTGTGGAGGAGGAGGGAGGGCGGAAAAGTTGTCAGAAACCGGAGCCCATTCCGGTTGAGGGGAAGCCACCCATCGGGGAATTCCCGAACCCGGTGTTGGAGCCAGCGCCGAATCCCATTCCCGTACCCGTCCCCATGCCGGGGGCCGCGGGCACGGTCTGGATGCTCACGGACACGTTGTCGGTGGTCCAGCGCTTATCTTCGAAGTCGAATGTGCGAGTCTCGTTGGCGTTCAGCATGACCTGCTGCACGATCGGAGCGGTCTTGGAGGGCTTGCCGCCGTTGGTGAAACTGACCGTCAGCGTTCCGGACTTGGGGGCGGCGCTGGGATTGCTCACTTCCACCGTGCACTTGAAGGTGCCCATGCCGAGGAACCGGCCATTTTTCTTGCTGATGACCGAGGCCATCAGTTCCCCCATATCACCGCCTCCGCCGAAGCCAGGCGTGTTTCCGAATCCGGGGGTATTGCCGAACCCAGGGGTATTGCCGAATCCAGGCGTGTTTCCGAACCCGGGGGTGTTGCCGAAGCCAGGCGTCGTACCGAAACCGGGATTCGTCCCGCCAGGCGTCGTTCCGAAGCCAGGGTCACTGAAGCCGGGGTCGCTGAAGCCGGGGTCCGAACCGAAATCTCCGCCGGGTTGGGTTGGCGAAGCGCCACAGCCCGTCAACGCGATGGCTGCGACCGCCGTCCAGATAGCTCTGAGCATCGAATGCTTGAACACGGGGCGTCCTCCTGAACCAGACACACATCCATACACAACCTTTAACCGAGATGCTTGTAGGGAATCTTCAGGCCAAGCTGACGTTAATTATCAGTTAAAGATCCGAGATTCTGTTGGGGGTCGCCTGTAAAGCGTCTCGCTGAGACGTTCTTGGTCGATCTCCGGCCGGCTTCGCCCACAGATCAGCCTCTGTTCCATGTCCCGCCTGCGGGCGCTCTCTCGCTGCTTCGGGCAACCGAGCGTGGTCTGGGGCTGGACGCATCGCTGCGGCAGGTCAGCAGTCTGCAGCGCTGCGGAACAGGGCGAGATGGAGGCAGCGGAACACACGTGTTGAGGGTGAGAGGAGCGTCTTCGATAAAGGGGGGGCGGCCGGCGAAGTCTGATGCTTGCGCGCCCTTCAGGGCCCCTGCTACGCTCCCTGATTGTTTAATTTGCAGTGTAAAGCTTGACCGCTGGAGGCGCTTTTGTTGGCTTCGCGGAGCTGCACTGGCTGAATGACCGTCTGGAAAGGTTTCCGGTGAAATTCGTACGCTTCTCCTTGCACGGGGTCACCCTGGCCTGGGCCGTGGCCAGCTGCACCGTCCCTTCTGCGGGCACCGGCCCCGTTGTCTCCTCGCCGCCCGCGCGCCCTGACGCTTCGCTGACGCCATCCGTCGTTGCCACAGCCAGTCAAGCGCCCCCGCTGGTCATTCCAAGCCTTGCCCCCGCGCCCCCATCGCCGGGGACGCGCGCCTGCGGGTCTCTGGAAGCGTCCGTTCCCAGGACGGTTCGCTGGCGGATGCCTCGCTCACGGCGTTTGATCTGGCCACCGGCAAGCCCCTGACAATCCAGGCCTGGTCCGAGCGTGGCAAGGAAGCCGGTGGCGCACCTCGCACCGACGCGCAAGGTGCCTTCGACCTTGAATTGACTCGTTTGGAGCCTGACCAGATCGTCAAGCTCGTGGCGGTCTCCGGACCGCAGACCTTTACGGCGCTGTTCGATGCCAAGGGCCGGGCGCTGGGCGCGACGGGGGCGCAGGGCGCGGCCTACAAGCTCTCCCAGGCCGGGGAGGCGGTGGTCATCACGGTCCGGTTGACCCTCACGGCCGCCACCACGGCGGCCTCCAAGGCTTTCGAAGGCGCGTTGAAACTGACCTTCCAGTTGCCTCCGGAGCAGCGAGAAAGCGAGCGGGCGGCGGCGATCGCGGCGGCTGAAGCGGCGGCCAAGGAACTGGCAGAAGCCCTCCTTCGGCGGCCCGCCCTGGCGCGGCCGTTGCTGACCAGCGTGGGGGCGGATGGCGAGGTGCGCGAGGCCGATGCGTTCCGGGCCACGGTGGCCAAGCTGGGCGTGTTCGACCGGGTGTTCGAGGCGGTGCAGCATCGCCTGGTGGCGGTTGCGGCGCACAAGCTGACGGCTGAAGGGACGCTGGCACCGATCACCGCGGAGGACTTCCCATTGGACCGGGTGGCCATCAGTCAGTCGGGAGGACTGGAATTCTCGGGCGGGAATGTCCCGGTTGCCTTGGGTGGGGCGCACACCACCCACTTCGTGCCCACGCCGGCGCGGGGCGGCAGGCGCTCCAGCTTGCTGCCGACGCTTGAACCCACCCCCACACCGCCTCCCACGCTTACCGTTTTTCCTGTGGTGAGCAACGCCAGGGACGTCGATGGTTTGGCATTTCTGCGAAATACGCGACTGGTGTTGGCGGCTCGACAGGAGTTTCTGGGCACACGCGGTCCTCTGGACCAACTTAACCTGGATTCGGGCGCTTACAACCGCATGAGCTTGGGGTTCAGGAACTCTTTCACCAATGGCGTCACCCAAACGCAAAACGCCGCGAGCGATACGGTCTACATGAGTGGTGGGGTGAACGGAACGACGATTTACTGGTATGAGCCTCTTCAAAATCCGCCGGCCACTGGTGTGTTGGCGACGAATAACCAAGGTGATCGCACCTATGCCATCGCAGCGGCACGTTCGCGTGTCTATGTTCTGCCCCTATGGCGAACCAGCAGCGTTGCTTGCAGGCTGCGAGCCTATGATCAGTCCAGTCCCGGTATTGCAAGAGATGTGCGCGCCAATGGAACCGCCGTGCAAGCGAGCAAAGCCTATGCGATGGCGGTTTACGATGATGGCGTGGCATCCCCTGTGGTGTTCTATTCCTCGCAGAATGATGTCTTGATGGTCCAGGATGGGGGGGCGTCAGCGCCCTACACCTTGGCCAATTTCGCCTCCGAGGTGAGGGGCTTGGCTTTCGCGACCCCCACGCTCTACGTCTCGCTGAGTGGCAACCGTATTGTGGCGATGAATGTCACTCGAAACCCGATCAGCTCGGAGGTGCTTCTCGCAGCGGCAGGAAGCGCCACGATCATCTCGTCTGCCGCGACCGATCTCCGCGCCCTGTCCCTGCAAGTTAATCAGGCCGGGGCGCCGGTCGCGCTCTACATTGGTTCGAGCAACAACAAGATTCTTCGGGTCGAGTTCGGCAACATTTAGAAATCGGCTGCCGACCTCGGTGAGGAGAACACCCGCGCAACGCCACCGATCGGGGACGTGATCAGATGTGGCCCCTGTTTGCCTGGCTCAACGACACGCTGGCAGCGAGTCGGCCAGCTCCTTGAGAAGCTCCAAAGAGCGGAGCGCTTCCTCGCGACTGCCGAAGACGCGCAAACCGCGGGTGCTGCCACGCAGCACGCCCTCCTGGGTCGCCAGGGTCAGCTCCCCTCGCACCAGAAAGAGGACCAGGGTGTCGTGGAGGGCCGCCTGGTCGCCTTTGGTTCGCAGCAAACTGCTGGCGGCTTCGAGGTGGTCCATCGCCCGACGCAGCGACGTGGGGAGCCAGGGAGACGCGGGCTGTCCGGTGGCCGCGCCGCGCAGGGCGGCGATCGCCTCGTCGACGTGAAACTGCACCTGTGGCACGCTGGTGCAACCTGAGCCTCCCCCTCGGGGCTCTCGCACCGCCCCGCTCAACATCAAGCGGTCCGCCACCAGGGTCCCGCGCGCGGACGGGAAGCTCCAGCGCTCCTGGGCCCCGCCAGGCGTCGGTGCGACCGGCGGAAAGCTGGGAATCAGGCCAGGAGCAGGGCGTTCATTGGTGCGCATGAGCAAAGGAACTCCAAAGACGGGAGGGTGATGAGGGGTTGTGCGGCCTGTAGGTTTCCCTCACGTTCCAAAGGGATGAGCTCAGGTTAACTT